>NZ_JENA01000077.1 GCF_000586015.1 Candidatus Synechococcus spongiarum SH4
CGCACCGGAGAACTCATCACCCGCGCCACCTACGACGTGAACAACATCCGTCGGATGCTGGGTTTTGCGGTTTTGAGCATGGTCAACATAGTCATGGCGTATGTCACGCGGCTACCGGTCATGGTGTCCATTGACCTGAGTCTCAGCGTGGCCGCATTGGTTCCTTACCCGGCCATGCTGCTGTTGGTGCATCTGTTCGGCAAGCGCATGGCGCGGCTCCAGCGGCGTCAACAGGAGCACCTCTCGGAACTGAGCGACTTGATTCAGGAGGATCTGGCCGGGATCAGCGCCATCAAGATCTACGGGCAACAGGCCAACGAGCACGAGGCGTTCAGCGTCCTGAATCGCAACTACCGGAACGCGGCCCTGGCTCTGGCCAAGGTGCGGTCGCTCCTCTTCCCCGCCCTGGAGAAAATCAGCAACCTCAGCCTGCTGTTGTTGCTGGCGCTGGGGGCAGGACGGCTGCAAGCCGCCACCCTGGGGGATCCCCAGGGTCTCACCATTGGCGGTTTTGTAGCCCTGTTCCTCGGGGCTCTGGATCTGGTGTTTCCCACGGCGTTGCTCGGGTTCACCATCAACACCTTTCAAGTGGGTCAGGTGAGTCTGGAGCGGGTGGAGGAGGTGCTGATGCGCCAACCACGGATCACCGATCCGGCCACAGCCGAGCCGTTGACGCCCCAGCCGGCAGGACAACTCCAGGTGCGGAACCTTCACTACCGATATCCCGACAGCAAAAGAGAGGCGCTGGCGGGGGTGAACCTTACCCTGGAACCAGGGGAAATGGTGGCCCTTGTTGGCGCAGTGGGCTGTGGGAAGTCCACCATTGCCCGCCTGTTGGGCCGCATGATTGATCCACCGGAGCAGAGCGTTTTTCTGGATAGTCAGGACATCCGCCAACTGCGATTGGATGATTTGAGAAGTCGCATTGCCCTGGTTCCCCAGGAGGCCTATCTGTTCACCGCCACCATGGAGGACAACCTGCGCTACGGGCAACCGGATACGGAACGGCAGCAGGTGGTCCGCTACGCTGCCAGCGCCCAGCTTAGCCAGGACATTGAAGCCTTCCCCGCGGGGCTGGACACCATGGTGGGGGAACGGGGCATCACCCTCAGCGGCGGCCAGCGGCAGCGCAGCGCCCTGGCCAGGGCATTGCTTCAGCAGGCGCCCCTGCTGGTGCTGGATGATGCCCTGGCCAGCGTGGACAACGCCACCGCCTCGGGCATTCTGGAGAATCTCCGCCAGCACCGCCGGAGCACCGTGCTGTTCATCAGCCATCAACTGGCGGCTGCCGCCTCCTGTGATCGGGTGCTGGTGATGGAGGCGGGGCGCATTGTCCAATCCGGCCGGCATCAGACACTGCTCCACCAGAGGGGAACCTATCAACAGCTTTGGCGGCGCCAGGAACTGGAGACCTCCTGGTCCCAGTCCCTGGGGTGAGGCGCAAGGGGCCGGGGCCGTCAGTTGGCATAGTCCTCAACAGAGGGGCAGGTGCAGATGAGGGTGCGATCCCCCCGGGCGTTATCAATACGGGCAACGGCGGGCCAGAGCTTTGCTGCAGGATCCTGGTTGCCGGGCAGACCCCCCTGCCGGCGGCTGTAGGGGCGATCCCATGAGTCGGCAGTGAGGGCCGCGATGGTGTGGGGCGCCCGCTTGAGGGGGTTGTTGTGGCGATCCATGGCGCCGGAGGCAATGGCGGCCACCTCTTGGCGCACAGCAACCATGGCATCGCAAAAGCGATCCAGTTCGGCCTTGTGTTCGCTTTCCGTGGGCTCCACCATCATGGCGCCAGCCACCGGCCAGCTCACCGTGGGGGCATGGAAACCGTAGTCCATCAAGCGCTTGGCCACGTCCTCCACCCCCACCCCCGCTTCCGACCGCAGGGGGCGTAGATCCAGGATGCATTCATGGGCCACCCGCCCCTTCTCGCCACGGAAGAGCACGGGATAGAAATCTTCCAGACGCCGGGCGATGTAATTGGCATTGAGAATGGCCACAGCGCTGGCCTGACGCAGGCCGGCCGCCCCCATCATCCGCAGGTACATCCAACTGATGGTCAGGATGCTGGCGCTCCCGAAAGGCGCCGCCGACACGGGGCCAATGGCCTGCTCCCCGCCACAGGTCAGCAGGGGATGGCCGGGCAGGAACGGCGCCAGATGGGCCGCGGCGGCGATGGGTCCCACCCCTGGTCCGCCGCCCCCGTGGGGGATGCAGAAGCTCTTGTGGAGGTTCAGATGGCAAACATCCGCGCCGTAATCGCCAGGGCGGCACAGTTCCAACTGGGCATTCAGATTGGCCCCATCCAGGTAGACCTGTCCCCCATGGTCGTGGACGACGGCGCAGATCTCCCGAATGGCCACCTCGAAGACCCCGTGGGTGGAGGGATAGGTGACCATCAACGCAGCCAGGTGGTTGCTGTGGGTTGCGGCTTTCCGGCGCAGGTCCGTCAAGTCGATGTTGCCTTGGGCATCACAGGCCACCGGCGCCACCTGCAGGCCCGCCATCACCGCGCTGGCGGGGTTGGTGCCGTGGGCGCTGGTGGGAATGAGGCAGACCCGGCGATGAGCCTCGCCACGGCTGGCCTGCCAGGCGCGAATCACCAACAGCCCCGCCAACTCCCCCTGGGATCCCGCGTTGGGCTGGAGGCTGACGCCGGCAAAGCCCGTCAACTCCGCCAGCCAGTCCTCCAACTGGCGGATCATGGCCCCATAGCCCTGGGCATCTTCAACCGGGGCAAAGGGGTGCAGCTCCGCCACGCCGGGCCAACTCAGGGGCAACAACTCAGCGGCGGCATTGAGCTTCATGGTGCAGCTTCCCAGCGGGATCATGCCGTGGATCAGGGAAAAGTCCTTGGCGGCCAGGGTCTGGATATAGCGCAGCAGCGCGGTTTCACTGCGATGCTTGTGGAAGGGCTCCTGCTGAAGCCAGGGGTCCTGGCGCTCCGGCGCGGGCAACTCCCCTGGGCTGGTGGCAAACAACTCCGCCATGGGCTGGTGGGATCGCCCCGGCGCCATCAGCGTCAGCAGGTGCTCCAACTCCTCCACGGTGGAGCGCTCATCCAGGCTGAGGCCAAAGCCCTTGCCGTCCTCCAGCACCCGCAGGGAAAAGCCCGCCCCTCGGCAACGCTCCAGAATGTCCGGCGCCGCCGGGGTCTTTACCACGATGGTGTCAAAGCCCGGCTCCAGGGCGGGAGTCAGCCCCACCTGAGCCATGGCCATGGCCATGGCCCGGGTCAGGCGGCGCACCCGGCGGGCAATGGCGGTGAGACCGTCAGGGCCGTGGTAGACGGCGTAGAAACTCACCAGCACCGCCAGCAACACCTGGGCTGTGCAGATGTTGCTGGTGGCTTTATCCCGCCGGATGTGCTGCTCCCGGGTCTGAAGGGCCAGGCGCAGGGCGGAGCGCCCCTCGGCATCCACGGACAGCCCCACAATCCGGCCGGGCGCCTGCCGCTTGTGGTGCTCACGGGTGGCGAAAAAGGCGGCATGGGGACCGCCGTAACCCAGGGGCAAACCCAGTCGTTGGGCGGAACCCACCGCCACGTCGGCGCCAAGGACCCCCACAGGGGCCATGAGCACCTGAGCCAGGGGATCCACGGCAACGGTGACCAGTGCGCCACAGGCGTGGGCAGCATTGATGAAGGATCCGGGATCCTGGAGCCGCCCCTGCCCGTCCGGCAGTTGCAGCAACACGCCAAACACCTCCTCATCAAAGACGAAGGCGCCGGGGGCCTTCACATCCAATTGGATGCCCAGGGGTTCGGCCCGGGTGCGCAGCACCGCCATGGTTTGGGGATAGACGTTCCGATCCACCAGGAATCGACGCGCCCGGGACTGCTTACGGACCGCAAAGCTCAGACCCATGGCCTCCGCCGCCGCCGTGGCCTCATCCAGCAGGGAGGCATTGGCCACCGGCAAACCCGTCAGTTCACAGATGAGGGTTTGAAAATTGAGCAGGGCTTCCAGGCGACCCTGGGCAATTTCCGCCTGATAGGGGGTATAGGCGGTGAGCCAGGCGGGATTCTCCAGCACATGGCGGCGCACCACCGCCGGCATCACCGTCCCGAAGTAGCCCAGGCCAACGAGGCTGCGGCTGATGCGATTCCGCCCCATGAGGGCTTCCAGTTCCGCCAGGGCCTGCTGCTCGCTGACGGCTGGCGGCAGACTCCGGGCCGTGTGGCCCTGGGGAAGGCGAATGCTGGCGGGAATGGCCTCCTCCAGCAACGCCTCCATGGAAGGGAGGTTCAACGTCCGGAGCATCTGCTGCTGCTCCGCGGCGCTGGGGCCCAGGTGGCGATGCAGAAACGACTGTTGGGGCGTTGAAGTTGGGGAGGAATTCAAAGGAGCGCAATCCGGGGCCACCTTGAGGAATCCTAAAACCACGGCTTGCCCACTGGATTCACTCCGGGGGTAAATTCGATGCCTGGCTTCGTAAAACCTTCGTAAAAGCCCTTGACGAGACTTGAACTCGTGACCTCTCCCTTACCAAGGGAGTGCTCTACCGCTGAGCTACAAGGGCAGATGGGCCGGGTTGGATTTGAACCAACGTAGGCAGAGCCAGCGGATTTACAGTCCGCCCCCATTAACCACTCGGGCACCGACCCGTGCCACAGCTTCCCAACTTAGCAGACCGGGCGCCCGGCCACCCAACCCTGGACCCGACTCCCCGTCAACCATGGCGCGTCTCACCATCCTCGGGGTGGGACCGGGTGACCCGGACCTGATCACCGTGGCGGGTCTCAAGGCGCTGCGCCAGGCCCGCACCGTGGCCTATCCCGTTGCCGAGCCGGGGGGCGAGGGCATGGCGGCCCGGATTGCCGCCCCATGGCTGCAGCCTGAACAACAGCGTCTGCCCCTCCACTTCCCCATGACCACCGCCGCAGCACCCTGTCGCCTGGCCTGGCGGTGCGCCGCCCGGCAGTTGCTGCAGGCGGTGGCGGAGCGCCCACCGGTGGCGATGCTGTGTGAAGGGGATGTGTCCCTCTATGCCTCCGCCAGTTACGTGGCGCTCCAACTGCAAACCATGGCCCCCTCCCCATTGAGGGTGTCCATGATTCCAGGGGTGACCGCCATGGCGGCCACTGCCGCCGCCGCCCATTGGCCCCTGGCTCTCCAGAGCCAGCAACTGCTGGTTGCCCCGGCGCCGGAGACCCCCACAGCCCTGGATGCCCTGTTGGCGAAGGCGGAGGTGCTGGCGGTCCACAAGGTGGGTCGGCGCTGGCCCTGGCTGCGGGAGGCTCTGCAGCAGCGGGGCCTCCTCCCCCAGGCCCTGGTGGCCGAACGGGTGGGTTGGCCGGACCAGCGCCTCATCCCTGCGGCGGAGCTTCCCCCCGGGGCTTGTTCCTATTTCTCCCTGGTGCTGGTGCGTCAAGCCTGGCCCCCGGTGCTGCCATGGGATGCGGGGGATGCGGTTGCCGCCGTTTAAGGACGGCATCGGTTTTCATGGGGGCTTCCCCTGTGGCGCCTGTGCTGTCCTCAACACCCTTCCCCTGTGGCCCCCCATGGCTCCGGCGCTACCCCCCGCCCCTGGTGCGGGTTTGTCTGTTGCGGGGGCTGGCCCTGATGCCCCTCAGCGGCATCGGCTTCTACCTGGGCATTGTCTATGGGGACCGTCTCAGCGGCATTGCCCTGGGGGCCGGCTTTACGGTGACCGGCGTCATGGGGGTTGCCAGCCGCTGGCTGGCGGGGCGTTCCCTGGATGGCGGCCGCCACTGGCGTCTCCTGCTGGCCGGCAGTGGCCTGTTCATGGCGGCCGGCATGATGCAGTTGCGGAACGTGAGTGACTGGCCCGCCCTGCTCCTGGGCATGGCCCTGCAGGGGCTGGGGCTGGGGCTGTTCTGGCCTGCAGTGGAGATCGCCGTGGCCCGGAACCACGGCCCTGTCCCCCTGGGCAATGCGTTCACCCTGGCCCGTTTCTGCGAGGCCGTGGGGTCGGCCCTCGGTGTGCTGGGCACCGCGGCGTTCACGGCCTTGAATCGGCCCTCCTGGGCGTTTCTCACCGCCGCGGTCCTGCTGCTGGCTCTGGCGGTGGCGGCCCTGGGGAGCACCGGCATCCCCGGCGGCCCTCAGCCGGTCTCCGGTACTCCGGGCCTAACCCCACAGGGGCGGCAGGGCAGCTACAGGGACCTGGCCAGGGTGTCGGGCCTGCCTGCCGTGCTGCTGATCAGCATCATGGCCACCACCATCATCATTCTGCAGCAAAGCGCCCTGCCCCTGGATCTGGTGCGGGGCAGCCTGGAACGGGCCCCTCTCGATCCTGTGATCGGCAATCTGGTGGTGGCTGTGCAGTTGGTGTTGTTAATGGTGATGCAACTCCCCGTGGGCCGTCTGGTGAGCCGTTGGCCCACCAGCACCGGTCTGCGCCGGGCCTTGTGGACCTTTGCCGCCGGTCAGGCCCTGATGACCCTGTCCTGTTTTTCCCCCATGGCCCCGGGTCTGTTGCTGGTGGTGGGCGCCCAGGTGCTCATTGCCGTAGGCGCCGCCGCCTTCCTGCCCACCGCCAGCACGGCCTGTCTGGAGCGGACCCCCGCCCCTCTGCAGGGCCGGGCCATGGCGGCTTATTCCGAGTGCTGGGGGATCAGCATCGTGGTGGCGCCGCCGGTGGCCGGGTGGCTGCTGGAAACCCAGGGCCATGGGGTGGGCCTGTGGCTGTTGCTCACCATCCTGTGCCTTGCCGCCAGCCGCCTGAACCCGGGTCAGCCACCGCCCGTCCTGACCACCCAGCCAATCACGAACCCGGAGACCGAAACCAGCCCACCGGCGCCCCACCGTCAGAGGGCATCATCTCCCTGATCAGGGGCTAAGCGGTGGATTCCCGCCTCGCGTAACGTCAGCCTGTGCTGAACGTGGAGGCGGGGGAAGGTGAGCATGAGGGAGTGATCCACCGGGGTGTAGCGGAGACCTGTTTCTGCGGTTCCCCCTCCGGGGTCACGGCAAATGTGGCAGGGGCAGTGGAGGGGAACAGGCCGGTGATGGTGTGGGTGGGCTGGTGCTGATCCGGGTCCGACTACCGGA
>NZ_JENA01000078.1 GCF_000586015.1 Candidatus Synechococcus spongiarum SH4
TCGGCGGCTACCAGCCCGCCCGGAAATACCTGAAAGATCGCAAAGGCCGCATCCTCAGCTTTGATGACGTGAAGCACTACCAGCGTATCCTGAAGATCCTCTCCGAAACCGACCGGATCATGGGAACCATCAACATGACCTTTCCCGGTGAAGTTGTCGCTGAGAATTGATCTGAAATCTGATAAAAGACAATAATCGAGTGGAAAATACGGGGAGTTGATGATCAGTGACATGGGAATGGCAATCTGCTGTTTCCCGCCGGATGCCACGTCTCTTTTCCTGGGATCAAAGTCGTCGAAGCTGTGAACCCCACCTCCCACAGGCCATTCTCCCACTGGCGCAACTCCAGGCCCAGGAGGACTTGAAGCCGGGCTGAAGGATCCGGTCCACGTGGTTCGCGCCCAGGGCATTCGGGCCATGGCCGCGCCGCCTGGACGGTCTGGATCCACACCGTTCCTCCCCGGCAGCAGCGCCTCCGCCCCGCTGTGACACAGGTTTCAGGATTGAGCGGGATGCCCCCGGGCCGCCGTCAGGATGCGTTGCACGAAAGACTCGTCGGAGCCTTGGGCCAACAGGGGATCCAGGGCCTGGGACACGGTGGCCGCGTCTTTGCTTTTGGTGTAGATCCGGTCCCAGAAGGCAAAAGGGGAACCCTCAAACCGTTCCCAAAGCACCTTGAGTTCTGCAGCAGGAAAAGGACTGTCCATGGGTGGGGCGGCTGCGGCTGAGCCGGTAACAGGGGCATCCGTCACATCAAAACATGCTGACGGTAGAGACGTTCCAGGGCGCTGACGTTGTCAGCCAGGGTGTAGCGCTCCAGCACCCGTTGTCGGGCCTGATGCCCCAGATCAGCCGTAAAGCGCGGTTGATCGCGAAGGATGGGCAGGACGGTGCGCAGTTGTGCGGCCACGTTCTCCGTAGAAAGGACAATGCCGGCGCCCCCGGCCAGCACCTCCCCATGGGCCCCTGCATCGGTGGCCACACAGGCGGTCCCCACTGCCATGGCCTCCAGCAACGCCAGGGATAACCCTTCCACAAGCGACGGCAGGATGAACACGTCCCCGTTGCGCAGCAGGTTGAGGCGTTGCTCCAGCCGCTTTTCGTAGCCCCACCAGTAGATCGTTCCTTCGTCACTGGCCAGGGGAAGGGAGGCGCGCAACGGCCCATCCCCCACCACCGCCAGCATGCAACCCTCCGGCCGCACAGTGCGCCATGCCTTGAGCAGGGCTTCCACGTTTTTCTCCGGCGCCAGGCGGCCCATGTACAGAAACAGTCGTTTCCCCTGGAAGACCGGGGGCATGGCGCCGGGGCCGGGACACCACAACCGGGAATCAATGCCGTTGGGAATGATGGCCAAGCGGGACTCGGGCACCCCCAGCCGCGCCAACTCCTCCGCCTGTAACGTGGAGAACACCACCACACTGCCGTAGCGGGCCAGGGCCGGCGCGTAAAGCTTGTAGAACTGCCGCATGGTGGCTGCGGTGGCATTGCGCAGCCGGGCGCTGAACGGGGAGTGGAAGGTGGCCACCAGGGGAAGCCCCAACTGCTGGCAGATTTCCGGCAAGCGGAAATCCAGGGGTGAGAGGGTGAGGCTGGCGTGGACCAGATCCGGCTGGAGACGCTCCAGGGCATGGCGCAGGTCACGGGCAGCCTGGGGGCTGGGGATGGTGTACATCTGTGACCGGAGCAGATAGGGGAGGGCCACCTCCGGCAACCCGTCCCCCGGATTCGTTGTGGGGACCGGGGCTTCCGGCCCATCGTCCCAATCCCCCTCCGCTTCGTAGCTGGTGTCCGGGGCGGCGGCATCCTGGGGCAGGGTGTTGCGGAACATGCGCCCCAGGCTCAACTGGGCCGCAGGGGTGTCGAAGTGGAAGAAAGACACCCCATGACCCCGCTCCCGCAGCGCCTTGGTGATGGCCAGTCCATAGGTGACGTTGCCGCAGAACGGAGACTTCTTGCCAAGCCAGGCAATATGCACCGGTCCCGTTGCGCCTAGGGCCTTCATGGTAAGGCTGAATGAACGGTCCCTGCAGGACCGGCTGCCAGTTGCTCCAGAAAGCCCAGGGAGCGTGGTTGCCGCTGCAAGTGCTGGCCAATCCAGAACCGCAGCAGTCGCAGCAGCCGTTGCCACACCGGCAAGGGTCCCATGAGGCGCCCATCCGCCCGCCGCCGGGGCAGGGCAGGGCGCTGCAGCCGTTGCAGCAACGCCAACTCGGAGGCATTCAGCACCATGACGGCGCCGGGCTGCCTGCCCCGGTGAAAGCCGTCGGCCGGGAAGAAACTGCAACGCCAGTCCCAATGCCCCAGGGGGGGCGCCAGAGGGCTGTGGTCACCACAACACCAGCCTGTGGGCAAGGCCAGACCGCCGCTGGCCAGCAGGTGCATACTCCCCTGAACGGCAATGGCCACTGTCTCCCGCAGCGTCGGCCCATCAGGAATCAGTTGGTCCAGCCGCTGCCAGTGGAGCCGCAGCAACTCCACCCCGGCCGGGGCAGGATCCCCCTGGGACACCAGCAGGAGGGTGAGTTCGGCGAGCAACTGGGCTGCCGCCAGGGATTCCAGTCGCCGCCCCAGGCCTGCAAAGGTTTGTCGCACCTCCAGTTGAGTCACCCGCCCCAGGGGGCTGCGCCCTCTGGCAACCAGAAGGCGCAACTCCCGCAAAGGCGCCGCCCCCGCCAGACGGGAACCGGGGCGCCGGGCGCCGGGCGCCGCCAGCCGGATGACGCCCTCCTCGGGGGTGACGACCGTGAGGAGACGGTCCCGCTCCCCCAAGGCGGAAGCCTTGAGGCTCAGGCTGACATCAACCAGGCGGACCTGGGCCATGGGTTGCCCCGTCAGCGCAACGCGCCGGGCTGACGCCGGCGGGCGGCCTCCAGCAGCGCCGGGGCGCGACTGAGCCCCAACCGCTGGGCGCCGGCCTCCAGCAATCGCAAGGCCTGCTCCAGACCGTGGATCCCCCCGGAGGCCTTCACGGCAGCCCGCCTGCGGGCCAGCCTCGCCAACCGGCGCACCAAGTCAGGGGTGACCCCTGGCCCATAGCCGGCGCCGGTCTTGAGCCACTGGGCCCCCGCATCCACAGCCACCTCCACCAGTGTCTCCAGCAGGGGGCCGGGCAGACGGACCGCCTCCGTGATCACCTTCACCGGCAGGCCCAGTTGGACAATGGCCGCCAATTCCCCGTAGACCTGCTCCGTGTCGCCATCGGCAAGGGCGGCAAAGTCCGGCGCCACGTCCAGCTCATCGGCGCCGGCCTCGGCCGCCCACTCCGCCTCCGCCAGCTTCACGGAGGAGGGCACGGCGCCGGTGGGGAATCCCACCACGGCCACCAGCTTGGGTCCGTTGGGGGGCAGGTGGGGACGCGCCTTCCTGACCCACCCGGACGGGATGCAGAAGCCTCCGCAACCCCAGAACCTGGCCGCCTCCAACTGTTCCCGCAGGGCGCTGCCGCCTTGCAGGGGATCCAGACAGGCGTGATCCAGCAGGGACGGCAGGTCAATGGTGGTCAGCAACGCCTGCAGGGGGCCGTGGTCTTCCGTGGCGACCGGATGGTTCATCAGCCCCGGGGTTCAATCACGCCGTAGCCCCCGTGATTGCGGCGGTAAACCACCCGGATCTGCCTGTCTTCCTGGTCCCGGAAGACGTAGAAGTCATGGTCCACCAACTCCAACTGGGTGATGGCCTGCTCCAGGGTCATGGGGGGCATGGCGAAATACTTGCGGCGGACTGCCGGTGTGGGCAGAGCCGGTCGAGACTGCCCCTGGGCATTGAGTCGTTCGATGGCTTCACTGCTGCCGTTGAGGGCGGCGTCATCCCCATCGGAACGGTTGCCCTCGGCCCGGTGGTGATCCCTGATGCGCTCCTTGTAACGGCGCAGTTGACGGCTCAGCTTGCTGGAGACCAGGTCGATGCTGGCGTAGAGGTTCTCCGAGCGCTCTTCGGCGCGGATGATGGCGCCGTTGGCAAAGATGGTCACCTCCGCAGTCTGCTGCTGCACGCTGGGATTCTTGGCCACGGAAAGATGCACTTCGGCTTCGCTGATCAGGCCCTCAAACTTGGCCACGGCGCGGCTCAGCTTGTCTCTGGTGTAGTCACTGATGGCCTGGGTGATCTTGAGATTACGGCCATGGATCAATAGCTTCATAGGCTGCTCCTGAACACAGGTGCTGGCCTCAGGGTAATGACCAAACCCCCCTCCTGGACCATGGGGCAAGCGGATCTGTTGCAGCTCGGGCTGATGCCCGTCACGGAGGCCCTGGCGCAGCAGCGGCGCCGGCAGGAGCAACTCCTGCTCCAGCCCGCTGGTCGCCAGGCGTTTCTGCTCATGCAGCATCCCCCCTGCTACACCATGGGACGGGGCAGCAGCGCCGTCCATCTCCGCCATGGCCCCCAGGGTCTGCCCCACCCCCTGCACCACCTGGATCGCGGTGGCGAGGTGACCCACCACTGCCCTGGCCAGCTTGTGCTCTGGCCCGTCCTGAACCTGCAACGCCACACACCGGACCTGCACTGGTATTTGCGCAGCCTGGAGGACGTTGTGCTGGCGGTGCTGGCGGCATTGGGGTTACCCGGTGAGCGCCAACCGGGCCTGACCGGGGTGTGGTGCGGCGGCCGCAAGGTGGCCGCCGTGGGCATTGGCTGCCGCCGCTGGATCACCCGCCATGGCCTGGCCCTCAACGTGAACTGCAGCTTGCAGGGGTTTGACCCCATTGTTCCCTGTGGATTGAGGGATCATGGGGTGGGTCGTTTGCTGGACTGGCGCCCCGGCCTCACCTGTGCCCACGTGGAACCGCTGCTGCTGGCGGCGGTCCGGCGGCAGTTCAACCTGGAGTTGCTCCCCGTCCGCCTGTGGGATAGTGGTGGCCAACATGCTGACGTTCGGCGAGATGAGCAGCCAATCCAAAGCCCATATCGCCTGGCGGGCCACCCGGGCCGATGCCCGCGCCCAACAGTCGGGACCTGACTGGAGCGGGTTGAAGCAACTCCACGACCTCTGGCCGGAACTGGCGCGCCGCCATGGCTCCCTTGGGGCGCTGGCCGCCCCCCACGGCGCCCCGCCCGAGGAGTTCACCTTCGCCGAACTGGAAGCCGCCATCGGCAGAACCCGGACAGCCTTGCGCAGCCTGGGTCTGGGGGCCGACGACGTGGTGGCGCTCCTGGCGGACAACAGCCCCCGCTGGCTCCTGGCGGATCAGGCGGTGATGAGCTGTGGGGCCGCTGACGCTGTGCGGGGTTCCACAGCGCCGGTGGAGGAGTTGCACTACATCATTGAGGACTGCAACGCCTCTGGCCTCATCCTGCAAGATTCCGCTCTGTTGAAGCGTCTGCAAGGTCTGCCCCTCAGTCAGAAAATCTGGGAGCGGTTGCGTTTTGTGGTGTTGCTGACCGACGAGGCGCATCTTGACACACTCGACTGGCCCGCTGTGCCGCTGCTGTCCTGGTCCGGGTTGCAGCAACGGGCCCAGGGCAAGCCTGTCCATGAAGCCGCGGTGCTCAGCGGCGAGGCGGTGGCCACCATCCTCTACACCTCGGGCACGACGGGCCGTCCCAAAGGGGTCCCCCTGCGCCACCGCAACCTGATCTACCTGATCCAGCAACTGGCCGTGGCGGTTCAGGCCAGCCCGGGGGAACGGGCCCTCAGTGTGTTGCCCATCTGGCATTCCTACGAGCGGGCGGCCGGCTACTTTCTCCTCAGTTGCGGTTGCCAGCAGACCTACACCACCATCCGCGACCTGCGGGAAGATTTACAAAAGGTGCGGCCCCATTTTCTCACCAGCGTGCCGCGCCTTTGGGAAAAAATTCAGGAGGGCTTCGACAACGTCCTGCGTCAGGCGCCCTCCAGCCGCCGCAATCTGGTGCGCTTTGCCCTGGCCTGTAGCCGCTTCCACTGCGGGCAGTGGCGGGCTTGGCGGAATCTTCATCCCGTTCCCTGCAACCCCGGGCAACGGCTGTTGGGCTTGGCCCTGGCCGGGGTGAGCTTCCCCCTCCACCGCCTGGCCGGGCTGCTGTTCTGGTCCAAGGTGCGGCAAAAGCTGGCGGGGGGGCAGTTGCGCCTTGCCATCAGCGGCGGCGGCGCCCTGAGCCCGGCAGTGGACGGCTTCTTCGAGGCGGTGGGCATCGAGTTGCTGGTGGGGTACGGCCTTACGGAAACCAGCCCCGTGCTCACGGTGCGGCGCCCCTGGTGGAACCGGCGGGGCAGCGCCGGCCAACCCCTGCCCGGCACGGAAATCCGCATTGTGGCCACGGACAGGACCATGGGTCCCCGGGAAGTGATGGGATGGGGAGAAACGGGGATCGTGCAGGCCCGGGGTCCCCAGGTAATGGGAGGCTACCTGATGCGGCCCGAGGCCACAGCCCAGGTTCTTGACGGGGAAAACTGGTTCGACACCGGTGATCTGGGATATCTGCTGCCGGACGGCTCCCTGATGATCACGGGACGGGCCAAGGACACCATTGTGCTGGCCAACGGGGAAAACATTGAACCCACGCCGTTGGAAGACGCCCTCCTGGCCCATCCCCTGGTGCAGCAGGTGATGGTGGTGGGGCAGGATCGTCGCACCCTGGCGGCCCTGGTGGTGCTGGACGAGTCCGCCCTGGAGGAGCAGAAGGAAGAGGGATCCGCGGAACCGGCCCGGCTTGAGGAGGGGTTGCGTCGCGAACTGAACCAGTTGCTGGCGCAACGGCGCGGTTCCCGGCGGGAGGAGCGCCTCGGCGCCGTGGCCATCGTGGACCCCTTCACCATCGAGAACGGGCTGCTCACCCAGACCCTCAAGCAGCGACGAGACCGCATCGCCGCCACCCACCAGGCGCGGATTGACGCCCTCTACGCCACCTAAGCCCAGAACCCGTCACCGGACGATGGCGGAGAAGTGATGGCTTCGCCTACCATCCTCAAGCGGCTGTGCT
>NZ_JENA01000079.1 GCF_000586015.1 Candidatus Synechococcus spongiarum SH4
CAGAATGGCGATGATCTGGAGCAGACGACAGGCCGCGTCATCTACCGTGACTGCCGCATCGGTGAGATTGGGGTCAAGAAGGGGAACGAATGGATGGAACTGCGCATACCTGGAGGTGAACAATTCCTGAAGTGCGGAGAGGCCTGGGGCGATGTGGACTCTCTGATTGTAGCGCGGGAAATGATCCGCCGGACTATCCGGGAACATCTTGACAAGGAAAAGCGCCTGCGACCACAGGGTATCAAGGTGCTCAGCCTCTTTTTCATCGATGCCGTCAACCGCTACCGTTGTTATGACGAGAATCGTAATGCGTGCAAGGGAGACTACGCATGGCTCTTTGAGGAAGAGTACCGACGCTTTGCCAATCACCCGGACTACAATACCCTCTTCAATGAAGTCGATATTAACACCGCAGCCGAAAAAGTCCACGATGGCTACTTTTCTATCGACAGGAAAGGCGGATGGACGGATACCGAGAATAACAATCAGGCGAATCGGGATAATGCCGAGCGCGCCTACAATCTGATCATGAGAGACAAGGAGAAACTCTTGAGCCTGGAGACACCGCTCAAGTTCATCTTTTCTCATTCAGCACTGCGAGAGGGTTGGGATAATCCCAATGTGTTCCAGATTTGCGCCCTGCGGGACATTCAGACCGAGCGTGAGCGACGACAGACCATCGGGCGCGGGCTGCGCCTTTGCGTCAACCAGAAAGGCCAGCGCCTGCATGGCTTTGATGTGAATACACTCACCATCATCGCAATAGAAAGCTATCAGGCGTTTGCTCATAACCTACAACGTGAGATTGAGAAAGATACGGGGATTCACTTTGGCGTGGTCCAGAAGCACCAGTTTGCAGCGATCCCCGTTGCAGATGACACTGGAGAGGTGACGGCTCTTGGGTGCAAAGCATCCGAAGCCCTGTGGAATCAACTGTGTAAGGAAGGCTACATCGATTGCCAGGGCCGCATAACGGACTTGCTGCGCACCGCTCTTCACGATGGGACATTGGTGGTTCCCGATGTGTTCGCGCAGCAGCGGGCAGAGATCAACCAGGTTCTACGCAGGCTCGCCGGCTGCCTGGAGATTAAGAATGCTGACGAGCGGCACTCCATCCGCCCTCGCCAGGCTGTGCTCCACAGCACGGAGTTCAAGGAGCTATGGGATCGGATCAAACACAAAACTACCTATTGTGTGGCCTTTGACAACGAGACCTTGCTGACGAAATGCACATTGGCGCTGCAGACACCGTTGATTTCAAGAGCACGGCTGCAGTGGCGGAAGGCAAATATCGCCATCGGTCAAGCTGGCGTGGAAGCCACCAAGACGGCAGATGCTGCACCTGTCTTGTTGAATGAAGTCCACATTGAACTGCCCGATGTGCTGACGGAGCTTCAGAATCGAACCCAGCTTACGCGCCGTAGCATCCAGCGCATTCTGAGCGACAGCGGGCGCCTCGACGACTTCAAGCGGAATCCCCAGCAATTCATTGAACTTGCCGGTCAGGCCATCAACCGCTGTAAGCAGCAGGCGCTGGTGGACGGTATCAAGTATCAGCGATTGGGGGATGAGCACTACGCACAGGAACTGTTCGAGATGAAAGAACTGACCGGCTACTTGAAAAATATGCTGAACACAACCAAATCGGTCTATGACAATGTCGTCTACGAGTCTAAGGTTGAGAAGCGCTTTGCCGACCAGCTTGAGCAGAATGAAGCGGTCAAAGTCTATGCCAAGTTGCCCGCATGGTTCACGGTGCCGACGCCGCTTGGCAGCTACAACCCGGACTGGGCAGTCTTGATCCATTCTGAAGAAGGCGAGCGCCTGTACTTTGTTGTGGAGACCAAGGGTAGCTCCTCCCCAGATGACCTTCGCCTCACCGAGAGCGCAAAGATCAAATGTGGACAGGCGCACTTCAACGCACTTGCGGTGCGGGAGTCACCAGCTCAATACATGGTGACAAAGACAGTTGATGATCTGCTGGCGTAGGGATGGGTATCAGCAAGTTCTGCACACCTGCGGCGCCATGGATTTTCAGGTACGAGGTTGATACTCTGTCCTCTCTCGGAAGTGGACGGCCACCACATCGGCGCCTTGCGGGACGCTGCCCTGACCCTGGGGGTGAGAGGGGCCTGCATCCCCGGACAGCGGTGGGCGGTCAGAGGATGCGGCTGAGGAAGAGTTACTGCGCTCCTCTTTGGGGTCGGTGAAGAAGGTTTGGGGGCTGGCTGCTTCCACGATCATGCCGTCGTCCATGAACACCACCCGATCCGCCACTTCCCGGGCAAAACCCACCTCGTGGGTCACCACCACGTCACGCCGCCCTGGTGGACCTGATGGACCGCATCGGCCAACTGGCCATGGGGCTGCACAAAATCGTCAACGACATCCGTCTGCTGGCCTCGGGTCCCCGGGCCGGTTTTGGCGAATTGCGGCTCCCGGCCAACGAACCGGGCAGTTCCATCATGTCCGGCAAGGTGAACCCCACCCAGTGCGAAGCCGTGGCCATGGCCACGGTGCAGGTGCTGGGCCAGAGCAATGCCGTCACCATGGCGGGGTGCGGCGGACACTTGCAGATGAACGTCTATAAACCCCTGTTGCTGGCGCCGGAAATCGGCTACGACGCCGCCGCCAGGGTGGCGCTCCACGCCCATGCCCACCAGCTCAGCCTGCGGGACGCCGCCCTGACCCTGGGGGTGATCACGGCGGAACGTTTTGATCAGGTGGTGAACCCCCGGGCCATGGCTCATCCCTACGGAGAGTGAGGGGCGGGCATTCCCTGACAACCGTGGATCGGGTCAGAGGATGCGGCTGAGGAAGAGTTGGCTGCGTTCCTCTTTCGGGTCCGTGAAGAAGGTTTGGGGGCTGGCCTCTTCCACAATCGTTCCCTCGTCCATGAACACCACCCGATCCGCCACTTCCCGGGCAAAGCCCACCTCATGGGTCACCACCACCATGGTCATGCCCTCGGCCGCCAGGGCGCGGATGGTTTCCAGCACCTCCTTCACCTTCTCCGGATCCAGGGCGCTGGTGGGCTCGTCAAAGAGCATCAACCGGGGAGAAAGGGCCAGGGCCCGGGCAATGGCCACCCGCTGCTGTTGACCGCCGCTCAGTTGGGAGGGGTACTTGTGGGCCTGCTCACGGATGCCCACGTGATCCAGCAGGGCCAGAGCCCTTTCCTTCACGTCCTGCCGGTCCCGCTTCTGCACCCAGATGGGGGCCAGGGTGACGTTCTCCAGAATGGAGAGATGGGGAAACAGGTTGAACTGCTGGAACACCATCCCCACGTGGCGGCGAATCCTGCTCACCACCTTCTGGTTGTTGTCCGCGTCCAGGTGGTGGCCCAGCACCTCCAGGTGGCCCCCCTGAATGGTTTCCAGGCCGTTGAAGGTGCGAATCAGGGTGCTCTTGCCGGAGCCGGAGGGACCCATGATCACCACCACTTCCCCCTTCGATACAGACAGATCCACCTTGCTGAGGGCTTGAAACCCGTTGGGGAAGATTTTGTCCAGCCCCTGGCTCCGCACCGCCAGTTCGATGGGTTGGGGAGAGGGGGCAATACCGGAGGCCATGGCTGGTGAGCGAGAAGTAGGGAATCGGCAGGGGGTCAATGGTGACCGGTCACGTTGAGGCCGCGCTCCAGTCGACGCGCCAGGCTGGTCATCAGAATGCAGACCGCCCAATACAACAGCGCCAGCCAGATGTAGACCTCCAGGTGGCGGCCCAGATAGTCGGGATTGCCCAGGATGCTGCGGCTGATGCCCAACAACTCGATCAAACCCAGGTAGGCCAGCAGGCTGGTGCTTTGGAGAGACGCCACGCATTGGTTGGCCAAAGACGGCAGGGCCGTGCGCAGAGCCTGGGGCAACTCCACCAGGGCGATGGTGAGCAGGGGGGAGAGGCCCAGGGAGCGGGCCGCTTCAAGCTGGGTTCTGGGAATGGCCTGGAGTCCACCCCGCACGTCCTCCGCCATATAGGCCCCCACGAAAAACCCCAGGGACAACACCGCCCGCAGCACCCGGTTAAAGGTCCAACCCTCCGGCAGAAACAGGGGAATCATCAACTGGCCGAAGAACAACACCGCGATGAGGGGCATCCCCCGGGTGAGTTCGATGTAGCCGGTGGTGAGCCAGCGCAGCAGGGGTAGGGAGCTGCGGCGGGCCAGGGCCAGGAGAATGCCCAGGGGCAAAGCCATGAGAACGGTGCCCAGGGTCAGCAGCAGGCTGAGTTGCAGTCCCCCCCAGAAACGGCTCTTCACCGGCTCCAGGCCCAGCCCTCCTGCCAGCAGCAGCAGTCCGATGGGCAGGATGAGAATCCAGAGCAGGGGCAGCAGACGCAGCACGGGTCGCGGCAACATCCTGGCCGGCATCAGGGTCACCAGGAAGAGGGCCCCCAGCAGGCCCAGCCAACTCCAGCTTCGCCCCACCTGCTCCACCGGAAACCTGCCGTGGAGGTAGAGGCGGACGTTTTCCACCACCACGGCCCAGTCCGCTTGCAGAACGACCCAGTGGAAAAAGCTCCACAACCCACCACCGCACAACACCGCCAGCACAACGGTGATGACCGTGTCCAGGGGGGAGGCAAACAGGCCGCGACGGATCCGCAGCAGCAGTTGACGGGACCCTGAGCCGGAGCGAGGAGATTCACCCATGGCGCAGCACCAAGCGATTGAGAACGTTCATCACCCCGCTGATCAGCAGGTCCACCGCCAGAAAGGCCAGCACCAGCAAGGCAAAGGCCTCAATGGAGCGCCCCGTCTGGTTGAAGGTGGTGTTGACGATGGAGAAGAGATCCGAGTAGCCCACGGCGATGGCCAGGGTGCTGTTTTTGGCCAGGTTGATGTATTGGCTGTTGAGGCCGGGCAGGATGGCCCGCAAGGCCTGGGGCAGGATGATCAGCCGCAGGGTGCGCCCTTCCCCGAAACCCAGGGAACGGGCCGCTTCCCACTGCCCCCGGGGCACAGAGTTGATGCCGCCCCGCACTACCTCGGAGATGTAGGCGCCGGTGTACACCGTGAGGCCGATGAGGAGGGCCACAAACTCCACGGAAACGGGCAGGTTCAGCCACTCCGCCACGGCGTTCACCCCGTTGCGGGCCGCCGGCACCCCGAGAAACACCACGAAGTACCAGAACAGCAGGTGGAGCAGGGGAGGGACGTTGCGGGCAACAGCCACGTAGAGGCCGGCCAGTTGCCGCAGGAGCCAGTTGCTGCTGAAATTGGCGGCCCCGCCAATCACCCCCAGGATGGTGGCCAGCACCAGACCCGCCACCACCACTTGCAGGCTGTTGACAAGCCCCACCACAAAGGCCCAGGCGTAGCTGTCCTCCGTTCTGTAGGGCAGTAGACCTCTGGGCAGGGGGAACCGGGCCGGCTCGCCAAGCCAGTCAAAGCTCAACTCCAGGCCACGGCGAAGCAGGTTCAGTTGCAGGTTGGTCAGCAGCAGGGCAACGACCCCCAGCACCAGGAGGCCAATGGCCGCCTGGAGGAGAATCAGCAGAAGCCGCTTACGCCGCCCCGGCAGCCGTCCGGAAGCAAGGGGTTCGGGGCTCAATTAAAGGGGGGTGCGTAGTGAAGGCCGCCCTCGGTGTAGCTGGCGTTCAGACCCCGGGGAATGAAGGTGGGCGTATCGGGACCCAGATGGCGATCATAGATCTCCCCGTAGTTGCCCACGGCGCCCACGGCCTGCACCACGAAGTCGTTGGGCAGGCCCAGCTTGCCGCCCAGGTCTCCTTCAAGGCCCAGGAAGCGGCGCAGGGCTGCATTCTCCGCCTCTTCACCGTCGGTGGCGGCGGCCACCCGGGCGTCAATGTTGTCCTGGGTAATGCCCAGTTCTTCTGCGGTCATGAGGCCGTAGACAACCCAGCGCACCGCATCGCTCCACTGGGCGTCCCCGTCCACCGTGGCGGGAGCCAGTGGTTCCTTGCTCAACACCTCGTCCAGAATCACGTGATCGTCGGGCGCCTCGAATCCGGAGCGGGCGCTGTTAAGGGAGGACCGATCAGCGGTCATGGCAGCGCAAACTCCTCCCGACTTGTAGGCCTCGTTGCGGTCCGGGTCCTCATCGAAATTGCGGATGTCAAAGGGGATCCCCCGGGCCTGCATCACGTCGTTGAGGTTGCGCTCCGTGGTGGTGCCCGTCTTTGCGCAGAAGGTTGCATCGGCCAGACCCTCCAGGGTGGTGACGCCGCTGTCCTTACGCACCATGACCCCCTGGCCGTCATAGAACACCACGGGGGCGAAGGCGAGGCCGTTACCGCCACCCGAATCACGGCTGAGGGTCTGGGTGGTGTTGCGGGAGAGCAGGTCGATCTCCCCACTGCTGAGGGCCGTGAAGCGCTGGGCCGCCGTGAGGGGGGTGTAGGCAACGCTGTCGGCATCTCCCAGGGCGGCGGCCGCCACGGCGCGGCAGACGTCAACATCCAGGCCCGTGTAGTCGCCGTCAGGGGTGAGAGAGCTGAAACCGGGCAGGCCGCCGCTGATGCCGCACTTCAATTCTCCTCTGGATTTTACCTGCTCCAGGAGGCTCACCTTCTCCTCGGGAGCCGTTGCACAGCTCGCGAGAGCCACGAGAAGGGGGGCCACGGCGAATCGCTTGAAGGATTTTGCCAGCATGGGTGACTTGGGGGGAAGAAAACAATCAACAATCATATTACTTGAATCCGCCCCACTGAAATACGAAAAGAAACATTCATCCCATGGTCCCATGGGAACACGTATAAACACGGACTTCATGGATTGAGACTTCCATGAATTGACAAATGGCGGGGAGGAGATTTGAACTCCTGACCTTCGGGTTATGAGCCCGACGAGCTACCAGACTGCTCTACCCCGCGACGGGATGAATCCGGGCTGACACTGAC
>NZ_JENA01000080.1 GCF_000586015.1 Candidatus Synechococcus spongiarum SH4
TGGACAACCTGCTCTACACCGCGGACGCGGACTTCAGTTGCTTTGCCGATCTGGCCCTCGCCAGCCCCGCCGACTACCGCAAGCCCGGCTGTGGTTCCCTGCTCCAGTGTGTGCTCACACCGGGCGATCCCTGGATCAAGGCCGGAAACGAGCACATCATTGCCCACACGGACGGCCAGGTGCGCCGCCTGTTCCCCTCCAGTAGCGGGTGTACCCTGCTGTGGGGCAACGTGGTCAAGCTGGCCCAGTCCCTGTACCGGGAAGCTCCCGGCATGGAGCCCTACCGCCCTGAACAACGCACTCCCGTCAGCAACTTCTTCCTTGCGGGCAGCTACACTCGTCAGGACTACATTGATTCCATGGAAGGGGCTACCATGAGCGGGCTGTTGGCTGCAGCAGCTATCCTGAACCGGCCAGCTCGTCTGGCCACCTCCGCAGCAGTGGCTTGAGATGGCTCACTGGCTGGAGCACAGTGTGGTGGTGGACGTGGCGGCGCCTCTGGAGCAGGTGTGGGCTGTGTGGAGCGACCTGACCGCCATGCCCCGCTGGATGCGCTGGATTGAATCGGTGCGGGAACTGGAGGATCCTCTGCTGACGGAATGGACCCTGGCGGCCCGGGGATTCCGGTTCACCTGGAAAGCCCGCACCACCCGCAAGGTGGAACGGCAGCAACTCCACTGGGAATCGGTGGCGGGTTTGCCCACCAAGGGGGCCGTGCGCTTCTACGGCACGGCCCCCAACAGCACCACGGTGAAGCTGAGCATTGGCTATGCCCTGCCGGTGATCCTGGCTCCGCTGATGAAAGCCTCCCTGCTGCGGGGCGTGGTGGACAAGGAGCTACAAGCCAATCTGCAGCGTTTCAAGGAGTTGGTGGAATCGGGCGCTGGCGCTGGTGGTCGGAGCGCCTGAGCAACCACAGGGGGGAACCATGGGAAGGCGTTACTGATTCCCGGAGACGGACCGCCATGGCCCTCAAGACGGTAAGAAGGCGCCTGCTGCTGTTCGGTGGCCTGCTGCCCATGCTGGCCGCCTGCCAGGGGGAGCCCCCCGCCGTGAAGATCACCACCCGGCAGGAGCTCCCGGTGGTGGCGCGATCCCTGCCCAGGCCCGATCAACCGGTTGACCTATCCGGCCTCACCAGGCTCCCCACCCCTGACGCCCTGCGGCAGCGCCACACAGCCAGCCGCCCTGATCCCTTTGCCGCCTTACCGGCTGTGGAGACGGGACCACCGCCAGCAGATCTCCCCACCTGCCCCCTGGGGCTCACGGGCGTGGCGGTGCTCAACGGCCGTCCCCAGGCCTTTGTGGAAGGGGAGATGGGTGCGGGTAGCCTCCAACCGGGAGACGTGGGCGGCGCGTCGACGGATTTACTGGCGGACGGGGTGCAGGTTGTGGCCGTTGACGTGCCCGGACGTCAACTGATCCTGCGCCGGAGCCAGTCCCAGGGGCTGGTGACCTGCGGGTTTGGTTCTTAGGACGGGATCCTGAAATATGCTGACAGAACACAGTCGTTTGGCGTGTCGATTCGAACACCATGGCCCGATGCAAAACCACAAGGCGCCCCAAGGGCGGTTCAGGTAGATCAAGCGTATTGGCGGAGAATCGCCTGGCCCGCCATCAATACGACATCCTGGAGACCCTGGAGACCGGCCTTGAACTGCTGGGCACCGAGGTGAAGTCCATCCGTGCGGGCAAGGCCAATCTGCGGGACGGCTTCTGCCTGGTCCGGGACGGGCAGATCTGGCTCCATAACGTTCACATTTCCCCCCATGAGCAGGCGGGCAGCTATTTCAACCACGAACCCTTGCGGGCGCGGCGGGTGTTGGCGCGGCGGCGGGAGATTAACCGCCTGGGGGGGAGTGGCCCAGAAGGGGCTCACCCTGGTGCCCCTCAACCTTCACCTGAAGGGTTCCTGGATCAAGCTGAGCCTGGCCCTGGGGCGGGGCCGCAAACTCCACGACAAGCGCCGCCACGACCGCACCAGGGAAGACCGTCAGGCCATGCGCGCCGTGCTGGGCCGCCCCTAGCCTCAGGACCCTGTAACCAGGAAAGGGACCGTCCCTGGAGGTGGGGAAGGCTGGAACGTCTCAGCAACAGGCGTTCTCCTTCCCTCCTCTCCCCGTGGCCCTGAACCTGAGGGGTGGCCTTCCACACTGGCTGGCATCCCTCAACTCCTTCTGGTGGGGATGCGGTTGGATGATTGACTGTCATTGACAAGATGCCAGCGAGCCCCTCTGGCCTTGCCCTTCATATGAACGCGCCCACTGGCCTGAAGCCGGTTGAGCATCCTCTGAATTTGTGGTCGCGTCTTGCCAGGCATAACCTGCAGAAGCTCACCGATGGCTGCGCCTTCCGATTCACGGCCTCTGATGTGCTGGAGGACAAACTGCACTTCTGTTTCTTGCTGTGTGCTAACAACGTCATCGGAATTTTCAGTTTCTAACATAAAGTCTTGATTGTTTTGCTCTGAGCCTCTTGACGGCTCTAGCTTGAGATTGAGAGCCTTGCGAATGCGCTCCTTATATTGATAGAGATCAGATGGATGTTTCACGGAGACAACTTCAGGTTGATCTTGGTCAAAAATGGCAATTTTCTTCTTTCTGACAAAATTGAAATGCAGCCTTAAAAATGATTGCCTGGGTTCACCATCTAGAGTAATATTACAATAGTTTTTCGTATCTTTCTCCATAATTCTATCTGAATCAATAAGATTGGCGCAAATTGCTCTAACAATATACAAAGCCTCTATTTCTTCTTGTGTTGTAACAATATCATTGGAGATTTTGGCTTCTGCAGTATCCTGTTCATTCGACTGGTGATCGTGTTCGTTAATTTCTACTGTTTTAATTGCCTTATCTAAGGTTTCATTGATGCGGTCAGCGATGTAAGACTGGATGGCTTCGGCAACGATTCGGCGGAAGCTGTCCAGGATTTGAGCACGAATCCGCCTGGCAGAGTGAACCCGCTGGGCCATTTCCTTGACCAGCCAATCGCTGGGCGCAGTTAATTCTTTACGAATCTCATCCTTCACACCTTTGATGTATTTCAACTCTTCAGCAATGCCCAGCAGCTCGTCCAGGTTAAATTTGGTCTTGGTGACATGCTTTAACTGACTCAGTGGTGCCTTACGGAGATTGAGCAGGTTGATTTCAGCAAAGGGTTTCTCATCCATCTTGTTGACCTCGTCCAGATCAGTAAAAAACTGAAAAACATGGCCGTTGGTGAGAATGCCGATCCGTGCCTTGGTGGCATGAAAATACCGTTGCAACTGGCCACGCTCCGCCTCATCCAGGTTGGTTTTATATGCTTTCACTCCACCAGGATTCTGGGCTGGTTGTTTTCCAGGATGGCGTAGTCAACCCGCTCACCTCGCTTGACGAGGGGCAGATCAGCGGAAAACTCCGGCATCACTTCAGCAGTATTGAAGACGTCGTAGCCCAAAGCATGGAGAAAAGGCGCCACCAAAGCCATCTTCGTGGCCTCCTCATTGGGGGGAGCCTGCCAGTTGGGGGCCTTTGTCTTTTTAGCCAGGGCCTCAAGCTGCTCGGTCCAATCCATTGGGGAGTGTTCATTGGGTCATTGGGGCTGATTCTGCCACAAAGCCCGGTCTGGCAGGCGAGCACAGATGTCCCCCATCCGGATTGGGCCGGCTGAGGCCACGGGTGGGCCGGTGGTCAGCCCGTCTCAGCGCATGTCAACGGCATTGAGGCGCTCCCGGAAGGACCGGGGCCGTTTCCCCTGCCCTTGCTCCTGGCTTGAAGCGTTCCCCGTCTGTGGCGCCGCTGCCTGTGCTTGTGCTGCCGCGGCGCTGGCGGCGGATTCCAGAACGGTGGTCGGAAGTGGTCGCGCCCGGTTGCCGCTCTGGAGTTCGCTACGAAGTTGATGAATCAGGCGCTGGTGGCTGGTGGCGGCAAATTTGCGCATGACGCTGGGGTCCCATCCCATGAGCAGGCAATCCGTTTGTGGTGGTCCTGACCATTGTACGCCTCGTCCGGACCCACGTGTTGCTAGAGTAACAGCACTGAGCAGTGAGCAGGCCAGCGGCAGCGCGCCTGTGCTCAGGCCACCTTGATCCAGCCCCCACCATGACCATCCGTGTTGGCCAACCAGCCCCAGACTTTACGGCCACAGCCGTGTTTGACCAGGAGTTTCAGGAGGTCAAGTTGTCTCAATACCGCGGCAAGTATGTGGTCCTCTTCTTCTACCCTCTGGACTTCACCTTTGTGTGTCCCACGGAAATCACGGCATTCAGCGACCGTTACGAGGAGTTCAGCAGCAAGGATACTGAAGTTCTGGGGGTTTCCGTGGATAGTGAGTATTCACACTTGGCCTGGTTGCAAACAGATCGGGAAGCGGGCGGCCTTGGGGACATTGCCTATCCCCTGATTTCCGATCTGAATAAAACCATTGCCAGGGACTACAATGTTTTAGATGAAGAGGCCGGTGTGGCCGTGCGGGGGCTGTTCATCATCGACCCGGATGGGGTGATCATGCATGCCACCGTCAACAACCTGCCGGTGGGTCGCAACGTGGACGAAACCTTGCGGGTGCTCCAGGCCTTCCAGTACATCCGCAGCCACCCGGATGAAGTGTGCCCCGCCGACTGGACACCCGGTGATCCCACGATGAATCCTGACCCGGTCAAGTCCAAGGAGTATTTCGCCGCCGTCAACTGAGGCCCATCCAGTGCGCCAAGCCCCGGAACAGCGCCTGTCCGTCAGTGCCGCCGGTGGCCTGGTCACAGGCCCTCTCCGGATGGGGCATGAGCCCCAGAACGTTGCCCGCCTTGTTGCTCACACCGGCAATGTGGCCAACGGACCCATTGGGATTGTCCAGGTAGCGGAGGGCAATCTGGTCATGGTCCTCAAGCTGGCGCAGGCCGGGGGGGTCAATGTGGTAGCACCCTTCCCCATGGGCAATGGGCAAGGTGAGGGCGTCCCCCGGGGCAAAGTGGCGCAGCCAGGGGGAGCAACTGCTTTCAACCTGCAACCTCTGATCCCGGCAAACGAAGTGCAGACCCCTGTTGCGGATCAGTCCCCCAGGCAGCAACCCCGCTTCCGTCAACACCTGAAAGCCGTTGCAGATGCCCAGCACCGGCCCCCCCATGGCCGCGAAATCCGCCACGGCTCCCAGCAGCGGCGCGGAACTGGCAATGGCCCCGCAGCGCAGGTAATCCCCATGGCTGAAGCCGCCGGGCAACACCAGGGCATCCAGCTTCCTGGGCAACGCGGCCTCCTGGTGCCAAAGGAAGGTGACGCGCCAGCCCAGGCAGCCCGCCAGGGCCCAGCCCACGTCCCGATCACAATTGGCGCCGGGGAACACCGCCACACCAACATCCATTTCAAACCTCCTGACTGTGGAGTTCCAGGCTCCAGGTTTCCATCACGGGATTGGCCAGAAGCTGGGCGCTGAGGGACTCCAGTTGTTGCCGGGCGGTTGCCGCGTCAGGGGCTTCCAGCCGGATCTCGATGGCCTTGCCGATGCGGATGGATTGGATGGCGCCATGGCCGAGGCGTCGGGCCGCCGCGCAGACGGCTTCCCCGGCGGGATCCAGAACGGAAGGTCTCAGACCCACGCGGACGGTGGCATGGAAATGGGGCATAGGGATTCGTTCGGTTCGGCCTTCCTACAGTTGAACACAACAGCGGCGGGTCCATTGCCCTTGACTTTCATTCCCAAGGGGGCTGGCGGCTGATGATCCTGTCCAGCTTCTTGTGGAGATGGCGATCAGGCAGCCCTGCAACCAGAGTAGCCCCAAGGATCGGTGTAATGAGAATGGATGCCAGACCCCAACTCAAGGGGTTGTGGCCTTTTGCATGGGCAACTTTGCCCACGGCAAATGGACCGATGAGGAAAAAGCCCAGCACCAGGGCCGGGGAAACCCCATAGGCAATCACGTAGGCAACGGTCTCCCTGAGGCTTTCCATGGCGTTGCAAGGCAGATGGGGGGCTTCTGTCCCAGGACAGACCGGATCATGAAGGCGGAGACGCAGGTCCGTCAACGCCGTGCGCAGGGGAGCAGGGTCCACCGCCAAGCCGATGAGCACCAGGGTCAAGCCGCCCCGGTAGTCGGATCTGGCCTGGTACCAGGTTTCCAGGCGAGGTCCCACCGCCTGGATCATCAGCGGCAGGGACTTGCCGGCAATGGCGGCGTAGCCCTTGGCCCGCAGCAGACCCATGGCCGTGAACTGTTGCCGCAGCAGCGCTTCAAGGGTCTGACGATCCCACACGCCATCCAGCTTCACCACGGCGCTGGTGACGGGCGCGTGGTGGTGGTCGCCGTGGTGGTCATCGTGAACATGGGGATGGTCATGGCGGTGGTGGTCATGGCCGGCAGGATGACGCGGACTACTTGTCCAGCCCGGATCCTCCTCTGCGTCCCGATCCAGGCCCAGGAGCAATTCGGGGGGCACAACGCCATGGCGGCTGGGCAGCACCGGCGCCCCCGGACGCATATGGGGATGGATGCGCGCTTCAACAGCGGCCATCTCGGCAGCGGAGAGCTTATCGGCGCGGCTCACCAGCACCAGGTCCGCACTGTGCAACTGATCCGCCAACAGGGTCTCCAGACTGGTGAGGTGCTCCAACTCCGGATCCGCCTGGCGCTGACGCTCCACCGCCGCGGCATCCCCCACCACGCTGCCCGCGGCCAGGGCCTCCCCGTCCACCATGGTCACCACGCTGTCCACCGTGACCGCCGTGCGGATCTCGGGCCAGCGGAAGGCATCCAGCAGGGGCTGGGGAGGGCCAGTCCACTGGTTTCAATGACGATGCCGTCCAGATTCCGGCGCCGCTCCAGCAACTCCAGCATCACCGGCAGGAACT
>NZ_JENA01000081.1 GCF_000586015.1 Candidatus Synechococcus spongiarum SH4
GCCTGGCGGATGGCCTCCAGGGCGCTGGGGAGCGCCGGCGGCGCCGCCGGGCAGCAGCTTACCCGGTGGATCCGGCCCCCCGCTCTACTGATTCTGGATTCCCCCTTGATGAGGCGTCCATCCTCCAGTTCGGCGCAGAGTTGAACGTCAGCGTTGGTGGCGGGCATCACCTGCCCTTGAATGTTCAGCACCCGGCTGCTGGCGGCAACGGCGGATTCCAGATTGCCAGTGATGGTGACCAGAGCCGAGAGGAACAGGTTGCCCAGACTGTGGCCTTCCAAGCCTTGACCGGAGGCAAAGCGATAGCGGAACAACTGGGTAAGCAGTTGTTCTTCCCTGGCCAGGGCCGTGAGGCAGTTGCGAATATCCCCGGGGGGCTGAATGCCCAGATCACGTCGCAGGCGGCCACTGCTGCCCCCGTCGTCGGTCACGGTGACAATGGCGGTGATGCTGTTGCTATAGCGTTTCAAGCCGCTGAGCAGGGTGGCCAGACCGGTGCCGCCGCCAATGGCCACGATGCTGGGTCCCCGCTTGAGGCGCCGCTGCGCCAGCAGGGCTTCCACCAGGGGACGGCCCTGTTCGGAAGCCAGGAGGGCCCGCTTGATGGATCCGAAGGTGCGACTCTGGCCCAGCAGGATGAGGGCCAGGCCGCTGAGCAGCACCAGGGGACCGGTCAACTGGTAGGGAAACACCTGGGTGATGCTGGCCAGGATCTGCTCAATGGCCGCCAGGATCCAGTACACGGGCTTCAGGTTGGCCCAGATGGCGCCGCCCAGCAGCACCAGCAGCAGCCCCAAGGCGCTGGTGAGCACCCAGCGTTTGACCAGCAAACCCGGCGAGAGCCACTGGAGCGCCTTGCAGGACCCGGCCAGACCCCAGGGCCGTCGTCTCCGCTGTCCCCGTTGCCGTCCAATCCGGGGAGTACCGTTCCTTTCCCCCTCCCGGCGCATGGAATCTGACGCCTGCTGTTGCGTACTCTGCGCCAAGATCACCGCCATTCAGGTGTAACAATTTTAGGAATACCCTTGGAATGTTGAGCCGATGTCCAGATCCGGTGGTGGCCCGGCAGCGGAGGCATTGGCCATTGAGTTGCGCGGCATTGGCCTGCGCTTTGGCGCCAAATCCGTGCTCAGCAACCTGGACCTGGACGTGGGTCTTGGACAGAAGGTTGCTGTTGTGGGGCCGTCCGGGGCGGGAAAGTCCACCATCCTGCGGCTGCTGGCCGGGCTGTTGCTGCCCAGCAGCGGCCGGCTCAGCCTCTATGGCCAGCAGCAGATCTATTTGCGGGAGGATCAGGATGCCCCCATGGACGTGCGCATGGTGTTTCAATCCCCGGCGCTGTTGGCCTCCCTCAGCGTTGGGGAAAACGTGGGGTTTTTGTTGCAGCGCAGCGGTCGGCTCTCTCCGGCGGACATCCGCGCCCGGGTCTCCAGGGTGCTGGAGGAGGTGGGTTTACGGGGCATTGAAGACCTGATGCCGGGCCAACTCTCGGGAGGGATGCAGAAGCGGGTCAGCTTTGCCCGGGCCATCGTTGAAGATCCCGTGATCGACGCCAGCCACCATCCCCCCCTTCTCCTGTTTGACGAGCCCACGGCGGGCCTTGACCCCGTGGCCTGCACCAGGATTGAGGATATGATTGTCAAAGCCACGGAGTTTGTGGGTGGCACGGCTGTGGTGGTCAGCCATGTGATGAGCACAATTCGCCGTTCCGCCGACCACGTGGTGATGCTCTACGGAGGGTGTGCCCAGTGGCGCGGCTCTGTTCAGGAGTTTGAGACGACAGATAATCCCTATGTCCGGCAGTTCCGTAGCGCTAGCCTGCAAGGGCCCATGCAACCCGAGGCGATCTGAGCGCCATGCGTCGTAGTTTTCGTGAGGCCGCTGTAGGTCTGAGCGTCCTTGCCGCACTGGCCATTGCCGTGGGGCTCTGGCTGCGTCTCAGGGGGCATCGGTTTGCCAGCGCGGCCTGGCCTGTGGCTGTACATCTTGATGATGCGGCAGGTCTGGTGTCCCGCTCCACTGTCTACTACCGGGGCGTGGATGTGGGTATGGTCCGGTCCGTGACGCCGGAACCCGGCTTTGTGGTTGTCCAGGCGGAGATCAGCGATCCGGCGCTGGCGATCCCTCAGCCTGTCACGGCCCAGGTGGGGAGCGGCAGCGTCCTGGGGGGAACGGCCCAGTTGGTGCTCACCGGTTCCTCCAATCCGTTGCCCGCGCCGGCCAGCCCCACGGCAGACGATTGTTCATCCGCCCGGCAACTCTGCGCCGGCGACGTGCTGCAGGGAACACGGTCTCCCACCCTGGGTGACGTCACCGCCAGCGCTGCGGCGCTTCTGGATCAGGCCGTCGTCCTTGACCTCCTCGGCGCCCTGGATCAGGCGGCGGAAGGCTTGATCCAGGCCAGCAACAGCTTCACAACTGCTGCCGACAACACCAGCGTTCTGATGGAATCCCTTCAGGATTTGGCGCAACAGCTCAGTCCCAGCGTCAATCAGATCAACACCGCGGCGGTCAACCTGAATACCATGACCAGCCACCTGGCCAACGCCGCGGCGGAACTGGATCGCCCTGAAACCATCGCCCAGTTCAGGCAGGTCATGGCCAACGTGGCCAGCGCCACGGACCAACTGAATACCAAGGCAGGCGTCATCCTCGCCAACGTGGAAGGCTTCACGGCCAACCTGGATCGCATTGGCAGTGACATTGTGGGAATCACCAGTGATCCTGCGGTGGCCAACGGCCTCAGAAACATGACGGTTGGCCTCGGTCTGTTGTTTGAAGAGCTCTACGGCCCTGAACGGCTTGCGGATCCCGAGAGCGAAGAAGAGATCCCACAGCCATAAGGCGGGGGCGAAGGCGCCCGATGGCGGTTTGATCAGTGTGCCGGTGGGTTGCGGCCCACGCCTTGCCACCGGAAGCCCGCTGCCGTGAGGACCGCCCCATCCAGACAGTTGCGTCCATCCACCACCAGCCGCCGGTTCATCACCTGGCCCAGTTGTTCCCAGTCCAGGAGCTTGAACTCCGGCCACTCGGTGACCACCACCAGGGCATCACATCCCCGGGCCATGGCCATGGGGCTGGAGCAGTGTTGAATCGACGCCAGGGCCTGGGCCCAGTGGTCTTGCCGGCTCCAGTAGGGATCGAACCCCTCACCGTGGCGCCCAGGCGGATCAGTTCGGCGGCAATATCCAGGGCGGGAGCCTCCCGCAGGTCGTCGGTGCCGGGCTTGAAGGTGAGTCCCAACAGGCCGATGGCGCATCCCTGCANTCCCGGTAGCGCCCGCTGCAGTTTGCCCACCACCAGGCGGCGCTGATCCTGGTTGACCGCAGTCACCGCCTCCAGGAGACGGGGCTGAATGCCCAGGCTGCCGGCGGTATGCAGAAGCGCCGACACATCCTTGGGCAGGCAGCTTCCTCCCCAGCCGATGCCGGCATCCAGAAAGGCGCGGCCAATGCGCTTATCCAGGCCGATGCCGTCCGCCACCAGGGTAATGTCCGCCCCCAGGCGATCACAGAGCAGGGCCAGTTCGTTGATGAAGGACACCTTGGCGGCCAGGAAGGCATTGGCGGCATACTTGATCATCTCCGCCGAGGCCAGATCCGTCTTGATCAGAGGAATGGGGCCAGGACGGCTGATGTCGCAGCCCCGGCAGCGGCGCTTGATCAACGGGGCGTACAGTTGCTCCATGGCGAGCAGGGCAGCCGGATTATCACTCCCCAGCACAATGCGATCCGGGTTGTAGCTGTCCCACAGGGCCTGCCCCTCCCGCAAGAACTCCGGATTGCTCACCACCGTCACCGGCGGCGGGGCGCCCCCTGCAGCGGCCCGGGTCACCAGATCCTGCACCCGGGCGCCGGTGCCGATGGGCACGGTGGACTTGTTCACAATCAACCGTGGTCGGTGATCACCCGCCAGGGCGGCGCCAATGGCCGTGGCCACACTGGCCACAGCTTCGGTGTCGCTGGCGCCGGAGGGAAGTGGGGGGGTGCCGACAGCAATGAAAATCACCCCACTGCCGGCCACAGCCGCCGCCAGGTCCCCATGGAATTGCAGTCGGCCGGTGCCGATGGCCAGGGTGAGGTCTTCCTGCAAGCCAGGCTCGTAGATGGGGCTTTGTCCTTCTTGTAACCGGGCCAGTTTGCCAGGGTCCTTATCCACCCCCACCACCCTGTGGCCCATATGGGTCAGACAGACCGCCGAGACCAGGCCAACGTAGCCGGTGCCAATCACTGCGATGCGCACGGTCTGCCATCTCAAAGACCTGCGCAAGGTACAGCAACCCGAGTCTGGATAACCCGTTGAAAAAAGTCGGCCAGGCTACTGGAAACCGGGAACCGGGCCGGGGATCAATGGGAGCCCCATTCGTGTAAAGCCGTTTGGTATCGATCCATGGGCCACGGGGATGTCCTTCTGCATCCATCCCGTCACCCGGCAACGCCAGGCTCTGCCCACCGCCGTCGGGCGCTGGCTGGAGGCCGCAACTCCTGATCAAGAAACTCCACCTGCCGGGCCAACATCCCGGACCTGAACGGTTCAGACTCTTCATTTCCCGCCCCAGCCGTCATGCCCCTTCCTGTTGTTGCCGTGGTTGGGCGCCCCAACGTGGGCAAGTCCACCCTGGTGAACCGCTGAGGGTGCTCAAGCCTCAGCGGAGGCTCCAAGCTGTTGCATCCGACGGCCAACGGCCCTGGTGACGGACTCAACCAGCGCAGCCGGGACGTCGTCCGGCAGACCTGAGACCACTGCCTGGATGGCGCAATTCCCATGGCTATGGATGTTGTCAAAGATTTCCGCAATACCCTCACGGGACAGACCCGCCTTGATGCCCGTCTCCACAAAATGCCGGGGACAAACATCCTTGAAGCGGTAATGTCGCGAATGGCCCACGCTCATCGCCAACTTGAAATCCCTGAGCCTCAACTCTCTTGTATCAACCATTGGTTGAACACTGAGTACATCGTAGAGGGGCGTCATGTGAAACCGCCCGCCTGGGAGCAAAGCGAGGCTGAAATTCTTCCCGTGGCCGTCGCTGGCTCCCATGAGCCAGAACAGCACGTTCGCCTTGAAGAAGGCCATACGATCCTTCGCGGCCTCGTCACTGCCCCGCAGCCTGTCCATGACGGCAACAATGCCGGGGCCGCCATCGCTCTGGTATTTCCGAGTCGGTGGACATGCCAGAGCCTGGCAAATGTCTTCCTGGTGCAGGCGGATGATGCGGTTGTCCCGGGTCCGGCGGCGATCAAAACGTTTAACCACCAGCACCTTCTGGGTTCCAAACGTCGTCATCTCCACCTGAGCCACCGGCAAGCCGAAGGCTTCCAGCAGCTTGAGGCAGAGGTATTCGTTCTCAACGCTGTTCTTCAGATGCACGTCACGGGACCACTGACCGATCTGTGGTTTCAGGAGGTGGGTGGTCGGTGTGGCGCCAGACGGCCGCCACCAGCGGCCGTCACGATGCAGCAGGGCCGTCTTCGCCTGGGCGCCGGCAACGGAGATGCGGAAATCGTTGTCGCCGTCATTGTCACCACCAATGCCCAGGGGTGCTCCATCCAGTGCTGTGACCAGGGCCTCAATGTCTGTCTCGCTCAGCGCCTCACCAGTGGGCGCCGACCGTGAGCCGGGCTCCTCGCCTTGCGGCAGAAACTGCAAGGCGCCGACACAATCCCGTCCGATCTCCCTCAGCAGGCTGTAGGCATCGGCGCCCCGAGCACCCACCCGTTGGGCAATGCGCTGCCGTATCGGCCGGCTATCCGGTAGCAGGTTCTCGAAGAAGGCCGTGGCCCGCTCATCCCCATGGGGTTCCTGCTGGAGGGGAAGGGAAAGGGACACGGGCAGGCTGTGCTCCCATGCCAGCCAGGATGGATGATACCGGAAGCTGATGGCTCCGTTTGCCTTCCGCAGCAACTCCCCCACAAGGCGGGTGTTGAGGAAAATCTGGAGAGACTGATGGCTGCGTCGCCGCCCCATGCCTAGAACAGATCCTCAAAGGCGGCGGCGGAGACTTTGCTGCGCTCGGTCAGGACGAGTTCAAGATCAAGGGCTGCACAGAGATCAAAGAGCGTGTCAAGGGTGGCCCTGCTCTGGCTGGTTTCAATTTTCGAGATGGTTTCCTGCCACAGACCACTGCGCACGGCAAGCTGCCGCTGCGTCATGCCCCTGGCCTTGCGCATCTGACGGATGGCATGGCCCATATCCTGGGGTGTTCTGGCAAAGTACTGCATGATGCCGCGCCTCCGTTGCCGGCCATATGACCCATCCATCATATGAGGCTTTTATGATGCGTGGATCATGTTCCCTCGTTCTTCGTCACTATGGAGCAGGTGTGCGCCACCCTGGCCTGGGTGGAAGCATTTGTGCAGAGCCTGTGATGTACCGTATCCATGACGCACCCCCAAGTTGGGAGCAAGGTTACCGTGGAAATCGGAATCAACCGGCGCCGACTGAAGGACGCTTGCCTGTCCGAGTGCGGCAAATACCGATACCTCCTGTGGCGGAGGGTTAGGCATGACGCTCACAAATGTGGACAGGCGCCGGATGATCTGGACCTGAACCCTGTCGTCTTCATTATGCTCAATCCCAGCAAAGCGGATCATGAACAGGACGACCCAACCATTCGCAAAGTGACCCACTTCGCCAAAGAATGGGGCCACGATTCGGTCCTGGTCTGCAATTTGTTTGCCCACCGAGCGACTAAACCGAGTGAATTGCGAAAGACGTGCGACCCGTCCGGCCCACAGAACGGAGACGCCATCAAGTGGGCCATCGACTTTGCACGTGACCAGCCCCGAAACGCCTCGGCAGGTCCTCG
>NZ_JENA01000082.1 GCF_000586015.1 Candidatus Synechococcus spongiarum SH4
GGATCAGGGAGCCGGGATTGATGCGATCCAGACCGGCGTGTTTGGGGGCGGTGCCGTGGGTGGCCTCGAAGATGGCTGCGTTATCGCCAATGTTGGCGCCGGGGGCCATGCCCAGGCCCCCCACAATGGCCGCGGCGGCATCGGAGATGTAGTCCCCGTTCAAGTTGAGGGTGGCCAGCACCGAATACTCCCCCGGTCGGGTTTGCAACTGCTGGAACACGCTATCGGCAATGCGGTCGTCCACCATCACCATCCCGCGCCAGCGGTCGTGACCGTGGGATTCGCCGATGCTGTCCAGGATGCCCCGCACCTCTTCACAGACCGCCTGCTGTTTGGCGGGGGTGAGGTTGTCGTAGCCGGGGTCGATCTTGCGGGCATTGTCTTCCACCGACAAGCCGGGATCCCTGGCCAGGTTGTCCAACACCCAGCTTTCCCGCTCCGTGACACACACGGCGCGGAACTCCGTTGTGGCCAACTCGTACCCCCAGTCCCGGAAGGCCCCCTCGGTGAACTTCATGATGTTCCCCTTGTGGACCAGGGTCACATGGCGTTTGCCCCCCTCCAGCCCCAGGGCATGGCGGATGGCGCGGCGCACATGGCGCTGGGTGCCCACCTTGCTCACCGGCTTGATGCCCAGGCCGGAGCCGGGGCGCAGTTGGCGGTTCCCCAGCTTGCTACTGGCCGGTATCACCGTCTCGTTCAGGTGGCGCAGCAATTTCTGACCCACCGGGTCGTCAGCGGCCCACTCCACACCGATGTAGATGTCTTCCGTATTCTCCCGATACACCACCACGTCCAGTTCCTCCGGGCGCCGGTGGGGGCTGGGAGTACCTGGGTAATACCGGCAGGGACGCACACAGCAGTACAGGTCAAACAGTTGCCGCAACGCCACGTTCAGGGAGCGGATGCCGCCCCCCACCGGGGTGGTGAGGGGTCCCTTGATGGCGATGCCGTATTGACGGACGGCGTTCAGGGTGTCCTCCGGCAGGTACTGCAGGTCCCCGTAGACCTGACAGGCCTCGTCACCGGCATAGATTTTGAACCACTGAATGCGACGCCTGGCGCCGTAGGCAGCCTGCACGGCAGCGTCCAGCACCCGCCGGGTGGCGGGCCAGATGTCCACGCCGGTGCCGTCCCCGCGAATGAAGGGAATAACGGGCTCATCAGGGACAACGGGGCGCCCGGCCTCGAAGCGGATGGCGCTCCCCGTCCGAGGCGGGGTGAGCTTGGTGAAACCGGACATGGCGGCGCTGGCGGACATGAAGACTGCAAGAATCCTGCAACTCTATTCCCCGGTCACCAAGCCCCGCCGTTTTGGAGACGTAAAACCGCCTGTGGAACCGCGAGTAAGACGGGTTCAGTTCCCCTTGGTTCTGGAGATGCACCTCTCCCGACCCAGTTTATAGATCCGGAAACGCTCCTTACGGGTCATGCGCTCAAGGTTCAGTGAGTCGGCAAACTCCGAGGCCATGGTCAGCGGGGAATCTTGACCCATCGCTCTCATGGCGCTGAGAAGGTCATTATCGCTCATGCCCTTGTAAACGTCAGGATCATTGCGCCTGGTTTGGTGGGCAACGGCGAGAAAGCAGGGGTCAATCACTTCCTGGATGATCTCCTCGTTGATGTCAAGGCCGACGTCACCATAGGCATAGGCATAGGCGGCGCCGGGAGCGGCCAGGAGAGGGAAGAGGATGAAAGCCATGACGATCACTGACGCCATGAGCCGGAAGAGCCTAACGACGGCGCGGGAGCAAGGCAGCCTCATGGACATGTTGCGTGGCCTCGTTCAAGGTACACCTGCTCTCCCTTCTTGGAGCGCGCCAGGAAATGGTTGCATCTAAACCCATGCCGATAGGTCGTGACGTGATTGCCGTTGTGGGGGCCGGAAGCGTGGGCAGCGTCACGGCCTGGTGGCTGGCCCGCTGTGGCGCCCAGGTGGTGTGGATTGCCCCTTCCCATGGCCAGGGCGCTGGGCCACCGTCCAGCAGTCTGGCGGCCCTGGGGGTGTTGATGGGCCATTGCAGCCGGCGCCTCCGTGGCCGAAGCTGGCGGTTGCGGCGCACCTCCCTTGCCCTGTGGCGCCAGTGGTTGCCCATGTTGGGGGCCGTCCCCCGGCAATGGGGGCTTACGGTGCTCTGCCACCAGCCCGACGAGGTGGAGCGGCTCCGGGCGCTGGCGCGCCACCGTCGAGGGGAGGGCTGCCCTCTGGCCTGGCGCACCCGGGACGACCTGCTCGACTCCTGGCCCACCCTGGCGGCCGCCGATCTGCAGGGTGGTCTCTGGTCGCCCCAGGACGGCCAGTTGGATCCCGCCCCGCTGTTGGCGGCCCTGGCCGGGGATGCCAAGCGCCTGGGTGTCCAGCGCTGGCCCGCCCAGGTGACGGGCCTCAAGCCCGACGGTGGAAGCTGGCGCCTTCAACTGCAAGCCGCTGATCCCGCCGTCCCCGCAACCCTTCCGGCCTCAGCCGTGGCGCTTTGCACAGGGTTGGGCGCTGGCCCGTTGTTGGCGACCCTGGATCCGGCCATCCGGTTGAACTGGCCCATGCTGCCCGTGCTGGGCCAGGCGGCTGAACTCCACTGCCCCATGCTGCCGCCCCAGGGCTTGCCAGGGCCGGTGGTGTGGCGGGGGGTACACTTGATCCCTCGTCCCCAGCCCCGGCAGTTGTGGATAGGGGCAACCGTCGAGCCCGGTGACCGGAGCCAGACCCGTTGCTTTGATCGGATGCTGCAACTGGACGGGGCAGCCCCTCCGTGGCTACGGCAGGCTCGGGTGTTGCGCCGCTGGCAGGGGGTGCGGGCCAGGCCCGTGGGCCGCCCGGCGCCACTGTTGACAACCCTGGCGCCGGGGTTGCTGCTCACCAGTGGCCATTACCGCAACGGCATTCTCCTGGCGCCGGCCACAGCCGCGTGGACCGCCCGGCAACTGGGTTTCCCGCCGCCAGACGCCCGGCCAGGGCCGCCTGGGAACGATTCAGGACCATCGATGATCGCCTGACAACCATGTGTCGATGGGTCTGAATCGGCGCTGTACACGCCCTTGCATCCCTGTCCCCAGTAGTTACTTTCAAGGGTGACTTGTCCTTGTCCTTCAATATGGGGATTGTCCCATGACGCCAGGACAACCATCCTCTCGACTCCTCGCTTCACGGCGGCTAAGGCGCGCCAGCCGGGAAGATAGTCTTGCCAACCTCCCCTCGGCCGAGTTGGCCAAGGCCTACGTGACGGGAGAAGACGTCTACCTGGGGCAGGGACGCTGGTGGAGGTGGAAACGGGACGGCATCCCCGGTTGGCTGGCCCCTTTTCTCCAGGAAACAGGATTGCTGGAGGCATGAGCCTGTCCGGGCCGCCCCGTCAATCCCCCACACAGTGAACACTCACCACCCGTGTCTGGGGCTTGGCGCGGTGCTCCATGAGGTAGATGCCCTGCCACTGGCCCAGCAACAGACGCCCCTTGGTAAAGCTGAGGTTGAGGTGGGTGTTGGTGAGCAGGGTGCGAACATGGGCAGGCATGTCGTCAGGCCCTTCGTTGCTGTGGAGGTAGGGGCGAACAGCCCCGCGCCCACTGAGGGAGCGGGCGCCTTCCCCGGGAGCGAGAGCGGCCAGATGGGCCAGCAGGTCCGCAAGCACGTGGGGATCGGCGTTTTCGTTGATGCAGAGGCTGGCGCTGGTGTGGAGACAACTGAGGCAGACCAGACCTTGTGCGAGTCCACTGTCGGCAAGAACAGCGGCAACGTTGGGGGTGATGTGGATGAAGCCTTGGCCGGAGGTTGAGATGCTGAGCTGCTGCAGGTGTTGAGCCATGGGCGCTCAGGCGGAAGGCATGTCGGACACCACCACGGGCAGGCGCTCCGGCTCCCGCTGCCGCCCTTCCTCCTGCTGACTCACGAGGCTCACCGCCTCCTGCAGCAAGGAATCGAAGGTCTCTCCCGGGAGCCGATGCCGCGCCACTTCCATGAAGGTGCGGGAGATGGACTCACCGGCTGCAGCCATCAACTGGGGGTTGGTGCGCCGGCTGTTCTGCTCTTCTTCAATGGCCTTCATGAAGCGGGCGGTCACGTCCCGCTTGGTGCAAGCACGGATCACCGCATCCCGTGGCGTGGTCTCCAGGTCCGCTTCCAACTGGGCAATGCGCTGCTCCAGACTGGTGAACACCTCCCTGGCTTCCCGGCTCAGGTTGGCCAACTGACCGTCACTCAGCTTGGGGAGATCCGCCACATAGACCCTGCCGTGGTCGTTCAGGGTGAGGAAGGGGGCCCGGGACGGGCTGGCGATGGTGCGCAGGGGCGGCCGCGCCTGGGGACGGCTGGCGGGGGGCTGAAGACTGGGGACTGGGGGGCTGGGGGGCTGGAGACTGGGAGGCTGGGGGTTGGGCAACCCGGCGGAACTGCGCCGGCGGGTGATGCGATTGGCGGGGAAGCTGGACGTCACGGTTAACTGGGGTTAGGGGATGTATGAACACGGTTCATCGCTTCAATTCTGCCACAGAAGACGGTTTTAAGCACCGCCGCCGGGCGGGGACTCAGAAGGGCAGCCCCTTGACGGGTCCCCGCCCCGCCAGCACCTCCCCAAGGCGCCAGGACTGCTGGCCACAATCCTGGCAGCAGGCCAGGGCATCATCCACCCTGTTGGGGGGCGCCACCAGGCAAAAGCCGATCCCCAGATTGAACGTGCTCCAAAGGTCGGCCTCCGGTATCCCCCCCTGCTGCTGCAACCAGCGGAACAGGGGGGGAACGGACCAACTGTCCGCATCAAGCGCCAAGTGCAGGTGGGCGTCTTCGGGAAGACAACGGGGCAGGTTGCCGGGCAAGCCGCCGCCGGTGATATGCACCATCCCGTGGAGGGGAACGTCCCGCTGGCGCAGTTGGCGCACCAGGGGGGCATAGAGACGGGTGGGCTCCATGAGTTGTTGGGCCAGGCTCCTGTTGTGCTCCGGATCCAGGCGCAGGGCATGGGGGTCCACGCCACTATGATCCAACACCCGTCGAATCAGGCTGAAACCGTTGCTGTGGGGGCCTGAACTGGCAACGGCGATCACCTGGTCCCCCGGTTGGATTTGGCGTCCGTCCACCAGGGCCGGGGCATCCACCACCCCCACGCAGAAACCGGCCAGATCGTAGCGGCCGTCTCCATAGAAGCCGGGCATCTCTGCGGTTTCTCCCCCCAGCAGGGCGCAGCCGCTGATGCGGCATGCCCAGGCCATGCCGTCCACCGCCGCCGCCAGGGCATCCTGGATCAGGCGGCCACTGGCGATGTAGTCCAGAAAAAACAGGGGATCGGCGCCGCTGGTGATCACGTCGTTCACGCTCATGGCCACCAGATCGATCCCCACCTGCCGGTGGCAGCCCCAGTCCTGTGCCAGGGCCAGTTTGGTGCCCACCCCGTCGGCCCCGGCCACCAGCAGGGGCTGTTGCAGACCGGTGGGCACACGGCAGAGTCCGCCAAAGCCCCCCAGATTGCCCACCACTTCGGGACGGCCCGTGCTGGCCGCCATGGCGCGGATCCGGGCAACAAAAGCGTTGCCCGCCTCAATGTCCACACCGGCGCCGCGATAGTCCATGGTAGAGCCTGTCAAAGTCCCGGTTTGATGTGGTAATCCTGCACAGCAACAGTGCGTTGGACCAATGGCTGGCCGCTGCCGGCGGCCCCGTCCATTTTGTCCCCACCATGGGTGGACTGCACGGCGGCCATCAGCGGCTTATCCGCGCTGCCTGTGGGGCGGGGGCGCGGGTTCTGGTGAGCGTGTTCGTCAACCCCACCCAGTTTGCAGCGGGAGAAGACTTTACGACCTACCCGAGACACCCTGACGGGGACGTTCAACAGGCGGGCGCCGCCGGCGCAGATGCCGTCTGGTTTCCCGCGGTGGAGCATGTCTACGACGATGCCAACCCGGACCACACCGACAGCGGCGGCAGGCCCCGGATTGAGCCTTCCCTGATCCGGACCCTCTGCGGCCCCTGGCGGCCGGGCCACTTTGAAGGGGTGCTCATGGTGATGGAGCGGCTCCTGGAGCGGGTGCAACCCGCCCTGGTGGTGATGGGGGAAAAGGACTGGCAGCAGCTCACGGTGTTGCGCCAGTGCCTGCCTGCGTTGCGGGAGAAGCGCTGCCGTCTGCTGCCGGTGCCGGTGGTGCGGGAAGAGGATGGTCTCCCCTGTAGCTCAAGGAATTGCCGCCTCGGCGCGGCGCAGCGGCGGCAGGCTGCCCTGGCGCCCCAGGCCCTGCAGGACGCGGAGGCCGCTGTGCAGGCCGGTGAGCGCCGCGCCGCTGTCCTGGAGCAGCTTGTGCGGGCTCGCCTGGAGGCCGCCGGACTGCGGGTGGACTATGCCCAACTGGTGCATCCCCTCACCCTGCAGCCCTGTCCGCGCCTGGATGGTGTGGCCCTGTTGGCGGCGGCGGTTCACGTGGGGCCGGCCCGCCTGCTGGATCACAGGTTCCTGCTGAGCCGCAAGCCCATCATCGCCATTGACGGCCCGGCGGGAACGGGGAAAAGCACGGTGACCCGCCTGTTGGCGGCGCGGCTGGGCCTTCTCCATCTGGACACCGGCGCCATGTACCGCGCCGTCGCCTGGCTCGTGCTGGAAAACCGGCAGCCCATCGGCTCCGGGAAAGCCCTGCAAAAGCTTCTGGAGACCATGGAGTTGCGGCTCGCCTGGGGAGACCATGGGCAGCAGGTGATCCGCATCAACGGGGTGGACGTGAGTGACGCCATCCGCCTCCCCCATGTCACCGCCACCGTTCCCCGGGTGGCGGCCCTGCCGGAGGTGCGCCAGGTGCTCACCCGGCAACAGC
>NZ_JENA01000083.1 GCF_000586015.1 Candidatus Synechococcus spongiarum SH4
GGGCAGGTAAGGCTGGATTGGACGTGGGCGCCGGGGGCAGGCCAAGGTGCTTGTAGGCCGGGGCCGCCAGGCGGCGGCCCCGGGGCGTGCGTTGCAGAAACCCGATCTGGAGCAGGTAGGGTTCAAGCACGGTTTCAATGGTATCGGCATCCTCACCCAGAACCGCGGCCAGGGTGGCGAGGCCCACGGGTCCCCCTTCAAATTGCTGCGCCATGGCCAGGAGCAGACGATGGTCGCTGGGATCAAGGCCCAGGGGGTCGATGCGGTGCATGGTCAGGGCATCCGCCACCACATGGTCGTCAACGGCGGGACAGGTTTTCACCAGGGCATAGTCCCGTACGCGGCGCAGCAACCGGTTGGCAATCCGGGGTGTGCCGCGACAGCGTCTGGCAATGGCCTGAGCGCCGGAACGCTCCACACTCATCTGCAGGAGTTGGGCGGAGCGCTCCACAATCTGCTGCAATTCAGCCGTGGTGTAAAACTCCAGCCGATGGACCATGCCAAAGCGGTCCCGCAGCGGTGAACTGATGGAGCCCGCCTTTGTGGTGGCGCCCACCAGGGTGAACCGTGGCAGGCCAATGCTGCGGGACCGGGCCGTGGTTCCCTTGCCCACGGACAGGTCCAGGCGGAAATCCTCCATGGCGGGATAGAGGATTTCCTCCGCCATACGGGGTAGACGGTGGATCTCGTCAATGAAGAGCACATCCCCCTGCTCCAGGGTCATGAGCAGGCCGATGATGTCGCGAGGGCGCTCCAGCGCCGGGGCGCTGGTGATCCGGCAACGGGCCGTCAACTCTGCCGCCAGCACCATGGCCATGGTGGTTTTGCCCAGGCCGGGCGGCCCGTAGAGCAGGAGATGGTCCAGGGGTTCCTGACGATGCCGCGCCGCCGCCAGGGCAATGTGCAACACCTGCTTGAGGGCGGTCTGACCGATGTAGTCCCCCAGGCGCCGCGGGCGCAGGGCTTCCTCTGCATGGCCTTGCTCCTCCGCCGTAGCCTCCGGGCGCCGCTGCAAACCATGGGGAAGCCCTGCAGGACGGTGGGCGGCGCCATGTTTGGAGGATGAGGCCGGGGACGGCTTCCCGGAGGAGTTGCTGGGAACAATGGCCATGATGGCCAAACCCTAGCGGGCATGGCCAAGTCTGATTTCAAGTTGCCTCTAACGCTGATTTCTCAACCTGAGGGCAGCGTCTGGAGCGTCGTGGCCAGCAGGTAGAGCAAGGCCATGCGGATGGGGATGCCGTGGCTCACTTGTTGGTTCACGAGGCAACGCTGCGGCTCGGCCAACAACCGGCTGCTCAATTCCACATCCCGATTCACGGGACCAGGGTGCAACACCGGCGCGCCAGGGCGGCAGCGTTCCAGGCGCGCATGGGTGATGCCATAGGCCCGGTGGTAATCCTCCAGATTGGGAATCAGGTGACGCTGGGCCCGCTCTTTCTGTAGCCGCAGGGTGATGACGGCATCCACGTCCGTCAAGGCCTCGTCCAGGTTGCGGAACAGGTGAACCCTTCCCCGCCGGGGGACGGGATCCGTAGCGCAGCCTGGAGGCATGGCGGTGAGAAAGTCGGCAAAACAGTCGGGCAACAGGGCGCTGGGTCCACAGAGGTGAATGGTGGCCCCCGCTGCGCTCAGCGCCCAAAGATTGGAGCGGGCCACCCGGGAATGGAGAACGTCGCCAACGATGGCAATGGTGCGGCCAGCCAGGGCCTCCACGGTGGGCTGCCGGGGAGCGAAGTGACGGGCCAGGGTGAAGAGGTCCAGCAGGGCCTGGCTGGGGTGACTATGGAGGCCGTCTCCCGCATTCAGCACCGCAACCCTGTGGCCCATGGCCTCCAGATCCTGGGCCACCGCACCGGGAACGCCGCTGCCCCTGTGGCGGACCACCAGCAATTCGGCGCCCATGGCGGCATAGGTGAGGGCTGTATCCAGGAGGCTTTCCCCTTTCGCCAGGGCGCTGGAGGCTGGCGTAAAGCTGGCAACGTCGGCCGAGAGCCGTCGGGCGGCAATTTCAAAGCTGGTGCGGGTGCGGGTGCTGGGCTCGAAGAACAACGTTGCCACCAGCCGCCCCTGCAGGGCAGGTAACCGCCGTGGTCCCTGGCTGGGGATGGCCCGGAAACGCTCGGCCAACTCAAGCGCCAACTCGAAATCCTGCCGTCCCAGCACAGCAAGATCCAGCAGATGGCGGTGACTCCAGTGGTTGTTCAGGATTCCAAAAGCTGCCGGCTGCTCCAGCAGTGTGCTGGCCGGGGGCGTTGATCCCCTGGGATGCGGCGGCTGACGCCGCGACTGGCGCCCAGATACCATCGCCAGGCCAATTCCTGGCCGCGGGAGATGCCGATCCGCTGGCCCCGGCGCAGGTTCAGGGCGCCGCTGGCCATGGCTGCCGCCACCGCTGGCGGGCGGCCCATGAGCCACAGTCCTGCCGTGGAATCGCTGACCGCTTGGCCATCAAAGGAACGGTCAATGCCCAGGCAACGGCAGAGGAGGCCCGGCCCTGCCGCCCGCCGCTCGTGCTCCACAGCCAGGGGAAGATCCAACGCCCGCAGGAGCACGCCACTGGCCCAGCCGGGACGATCCGTCACCACGTTGCAGCAGTGATGCACACCATAGCTGGTGTAGACGTAAAAACGCCCCGGCTCGCCAAAAAGGGTTGCGTTGCCGGGACTGCGGCGGCGGTGTCCATGGCAGGCAGGCTCGCTCTGGCAATAGGCCTCCGTTTCCACAATCACCCCCCAGCGCAGTTTCCGCCCGTCACGGCGCACCAGCAGACAGCCCAGTAAATCGGGCGCCACAGCGACGGCGGGGCGGCGCAAGGTCTCCAGGGACAGAGCCGGCCCATTGCCATGGGCGTCATCCGCCGCCCCATCTGCAGCCATGGTTGGCGAAATGGGCAGAGGCGGCCAAACTGGTTCCGCTGTCGTTTGCGCCATGGACGCTTCCCCACCTGATTTCAGCCGCCTGTTGTTGCTGGCCTCCATCCTCTTCGTGGCCACAGCCCTCTACTTCGGAACCCAGGGAGGGTTCTACGACAGTGACGACTACCACGGCAACGGTTCAGCCCACTGATCAGCGCCATTGGCGATCTCGCCTAGGCGGCCTCGCCACCAGACCCATCGGGACTGCCCTGGCTGATCTGCTCCTCCACGGGGCAGTCTTCAGCGGTGAGCAGATCCTCGCTTCCCCCAAGACGGGGCACACTGGAGAGACGACTCATCACCGAGCCCACGGAATCGAGCCGCACCATTTCCTGCCAGGCTTGCAGTTCGCCGTCCTCGTCGGTTTCATACCGCAGGGTAACCACCCCGCCACTAACCTCGACAACCTGGGCCTGCTCAATCCAGCGCTGCTGATCGGACAGGAACACCCATACGGGACGCCCCGCACACTGGGCCTCGTAGAGCTTGCGGTCGAACATGGGCCTCCCTTAATCACCCGGTCGCCAACCGCCTGCCGGTGATTGGAGACAATTTAGGGCCATAGCACTTCCAATGAGACCGTGTCCGCAATGAGAATTGCCCTTGAACCCCGGAGTTGGCGACTTCAGCTTTGGACCTGGCCGGAGGTGGAGCGTTATCTGGAGCACAACAAAGGCGTGATCGTGCCCCTGGGTTCCACCGAACAGCACGGCCCCACGGGGGCCATCGGGACAGATGCCCTCACCGCTGATGCCGTGGCCCAGGCCGTGGCGGAGCGAAGTCAGGTGGTGGTGGCCCCGCCCCAGGCGTTTGGCATGGCTGAACATCACCTGGGATTTCCTGGCACCATCAGCCTCCAGCCCAGCACCCTTCTGGCCCTGTTACGGGACGTGGTGGTTTCCCTGGCCCGCCATGGCTTCGAGCGGGTGTACGTGATCAACGGTCATGGGGGCAACATGGCCGCCACCCGGGCTGCATTCAGCGAGGCCTACGGCCGTGCAGCCAGCCTGGGTCTGGCCAGTGCGCCGCGGCTGCGCTGCAAATTGGCCAACTGGTTTCTGGCTCCGGCGGTCATGAGCCATGCCCGTCAACTCTATGGCGACCGGGAAGGCCAGCACGCCACCCCCAGCGAGATCGCCCTGACGCTCCATCTCTATCCTCATCTGGCCCGGAAACTCAGGCCCTTGCCCGAACCTGCGCCCGTGGGCCCCATCCACGGCTGGGAGGACTTCCGGCGCCGCTACCCTGACGGCCGGATGGGTTCCGATCCCTCCCTGGCCACGGCGGCCGCGGGGAAGGAATTGCTGGAGCGGGCCGCCACGGCCCTGGGGGAGGATCTTCAGCGCTTCCTGCAAGCCCCTTGAGGCGCCGGGGTTCTATGGTGCAGACCGTCGTGACCGCGCCGTGGGCTCAATCAACAGGGATGATGTGCGCCATGTGGCCCGGCTGGCCCGGCTGGCCTTGCCGGAGGACCGCATCGCAACCATCACCGGCCAACTGGAGTCCATCCTGGACTACGTGTCCCACTTGCAGTCCATTGACACCGCCGGGGCGCCCACCACCACCCGGGCGGTGGACGTGGTGAACGTGACCCGGGCGGATCAGGCGAGCCCGGCGACTGTGCGGGAGGAGCTGCTTAACCAGGCTCCCCAACGGGAGGGTGACCTGCTGCTGGTGCCCCGTATCCTGGCGGACCAGGAGGCGGGCTAGACTCAGCACTTGAGGGATTCCTGCCCGGCTTCCGGGGCGGGGGAAGTTGGGCAATCTCGCCCGGAACGATCACGTCGGCCAACTCCACCCCCGCTGGCAGCAGGGACTCTCCCACGCCGCCGCACTCCTCCACAGGCGCCTGTTCCCAGGGGAAGCGGCAACTGCGGTGATCCCTTGTCAACAGGGTGAAGCAGGGATGATCCGCCACGGGCCACAGGCCCAGGAGACTGTCACTGCGTTCCAGAAAGCGCAGGCCAATCTGGCCCAGATCGCCGGGGCGGTTCGGTGCCAGTTGGGCAACGGGCAGACGTTTGAGCCGGCCATGGCGTGTGGCCAGAAGCAACAGGCTGGCGCCCCCGCAACAGGCGGCGCCCACAATGGTTTCATCGGGGATCAACCGTAAAAGCGGTGCGCCGGCAGGGCTGTCCAGGTCTTGCAGCAGGTGCGGGGTCACATCCAGGCGCAGCAGGCGGCCGCAACTGGTGGCCACCACCAGAACCGCCATGGGCGCCGGGCAGGGCGCCACCCGGCAGAGGGTCCGCCCCGGCCGCAACTTGAATACGGTGACAGTGCGACCGGAACTGCGGGACCGGGCCGCCAGTTCCAGAAGGTGCGCAGCCTTGAGCCGGCGGCAATGGCCATCGTCGCTCAGCAGGGCCAATCCCGTAGTGGTGGCGGAACCACCCAGCAATGCCAACTGGACAGGGTGGTCCCCCTGTCCCCCCCCAGCTTCTCGGGAAGGAAACGGGCCAAGGCCTGGGGTTGCGGTGTTGTTCGCTCCCAGCGGAGGGTGGCGATTCGTCCCATGGCTGAACACCACGATCCGGGGTTCGGGATGGACGGGAACAATGAAACGGGGCGGTTGAGGCTGGCCGGCAAGGGGTGCTGGCTGCTTAAGCCGGAGCCGGGACACGGCAAGGGGAGACGTCAGCCTCAACTGCCCGTCAGTCTGCACCAGCAGTTGCCCATCCTCCGGGATGGGCACCCGGGCCCGTGGGCGCTGTTCCGAGCCGGTTGGTTCGGCAGCGATGGACGGCCCAGCGGTGGCCATCCGGCCCAGGAGGCGGGTGCGGCGTGGCGTGGCGTGGCGCTTGCGCAGTTGCAGCAACTGCCGGATCAGCGCTTCAACTCTCCTGTCCCGGTTGTCCAGCAACAGGTGAAGTTGGGCCTGGGCTGCCTCCAGCTCTTGCCGTTCCCTGTCCAGACCTTGCCGCTCCAGGCCGGTCAGGCGCCGCAGGGGCATGGCCAGCACCGCCGCTGCCTGGGCCGGGCTGAGACCAAGCTGCACCTGGAGCGCCGCCTCCGCCCGGGCCGCCTCCGGCGCCCGGCTGACCAGCAGAATCACCTGTTGCAGTTGGGCCAGGGCGGCCAGCAACCCTTGGACCACCTCCAGCCGCCGGCTGATCTTGTCCAGGGCAAAGCGGTAGCGGCGCAGAGCGGTCTGCTCCCGGAACTCCAGAAAAATCTCGAGAACCCGCCGCAGGCTCAGTTGGGCTGGCTGGCCATCCACCAGCGCCAGAAGGATGGCGCCGAAGTTGCTCTGCAAGGCGGTGCGGTGGAACAATTCCTGCAGAACACGCTCCGGCCGGCCGTCCCGACGCAGTTCAACCACCACCCGCATCCCTTCCCGGTCGCTCTCATCGCGGATGTCGGCAATGCCGCTGAGGCGGCCGTCGTTCACCTGCTCCGCCAGCTTTTCAATCCAGTGGGCCTTACTGAGCTGGTAGGGCAGTTCCGTCACCACAACAGCACGGCGCCGGTGCCGCCCCTTGGCGGCCTGGATGGCTTCCAGATGGGCCACACCCCGCACCCGGATGCTGCCCCGCCCTTGCAGATAGGCCTCCCGCAGGCCAGTGCCCACGGGGATTTCCCCCCCTGTGGGGAAGTCGGGGCCGGGGATCAGTTGCAACAGATCTTCATCCCTCAACCGGGGGTTGCGCAGAAGCGCCACCAGGCCATCCACAACTTCCCCCAGGTTGTGGGGAGGGATGTTGGTGGCCATGCCGACGGCAATGCCGGCACAGCCGTTCAGCAGCAGCATGGGAAGCTGGGCAGGTAGAACGGCCGGCTCCTGTTGAGACCCGTCAAAATTGGGGGTGAAGTCCACCGTGTCCTCCGCCAGCT
>NZ_JENA01000084.1 GCF_000586015.1 Candidatus Synechococcus spongiarum SH4
CCATTGGATCGGGCCTGGGGAATCAGAGCCATGGCCTTGGCCAGCGCCAGGGCTTCCCTGCTGGCGGCCAGGGCTTTTCTGGCTTGTTTCAGTTCCGCTTGCAGGGTCTCCACCCGCGCCACGATCTCCAGTGGGCTGTGCTTTGAACCGCTCCCCCAACTGGCGGCAGGCCTGGTCCCGGGGTTTGACGTAGCTCAGCACCGCCGGACCGGCCACAGCCTCGATGCGGCGGATGCCCGAGGCCACGCCACCCTCGGCCACCAGCCGCACCAGAGCGATTTCGGCAGTGTTGTGTACATGGGTGCCGCCGCAGAGTTCCATGGACACACCAGGCACGTTCACCACCCGCACCACGTCCCCATACTTCTCCCCGAACATGGCCACAGCCCCCCGGGCCTTGGCCTCCGCCCTGGGCATCTGGCTCACCTCCAGGATCTGGGCGTCCAGAATCCACCCATTGATTAAAGACTCCATCCGCTCCATCTCGCTGGCGGTCACCGGTCGGGAGCAATTGAAGTCAAAGCGGAGCCGGTCGAAGGCCACCAGGGAACCGGCTTGGGAGATGTTCGGGTCCACAACCCGCTTGAGCGCCTCGTGGAGAAGATGGGTGGCCGTGTGATGCGCTTGCGCCCGACGCCGACAGGAACGGTCCACCCGGGCGGCAACCGGATCTCCCACGGTCAGCACACCGGATTCCAGGCGGCCCTTATGCAGAACAAACCCGTCCACCTTCTGCACGTCCTCAACGATCATCTTCATGGACCCACCGGTGGTTGCCGTACTCAGCAACAGGCCTCGATCTCCCACCTGTCCGCCGGATTCCCCGTAGAAGCAGGTGCGGGACAGACCCACTTGCACGGCATCGCCGGCGCGGGCCTGCTGCACCGCCGCACCATTGACAACGATGGCCGCCACCTGACTCTCGTCATCCAGTTGCCCATAGCCGGTGAAGGGGGTGGCCCCCAGCTTGGCGGCCAGACTTTCCCCAACCCCGCCACGGGTCAGGTCCACGTTGACGGCGGCGGCCCTGGCCTGCTGCCGTTGGGCCTCCATGGCCGCTGCAAACCCCTCTTGATCCACAGCCAGACCATGCTCCTGGGCCACTTCCACGGTCAACTCCAGGGGGAAGCCGTGGGTGTCGTACAACTCGAACGCCTGGCCGCCGCTAATCCGGGCCGGCTGTGTCGTCAGAATTTCGCCGAGGCGCTTCTCGCCCCGCTCCAGGGTGTCGAGGAAGCGCAACTCTTCCTGTTGGAGTTCCCGCTTGATGATGGGCTCCCGTTGCCGCAACTGGGGATAGGCGGATCCCATCAGTTGGATGACCACGTCCACCAGGGACGCCAGGAACGGTTCACGGAGGCCAAGGAGGTGACCATGGCGGACGGCGCGGCGGATGAGGCGCCGCAGCACATAGCCGCGACCCAGGTTGGAACTGGTGACCCCATCGGCAATCAGGTGGGTCACCGCACGGCTATGGTCCGCAATGATTTTGAGGGAGGTTTGTTGGGCCGGGCTGGCGGCAAAGTAGTTCTCTACGGGTGAGCGCTGCGCCACGGCGGCCATGAGGGGATAGACGAGATCGGTTTCGTAGTTATTGGGCTTGCCTTGCAGGATCCGGGCCATGCGCTCCAGGCCCATGCCGGTATCAATGTTCCTGTTCACCAGGGGCGTCAAAACCCCATGGGCGTCCCGGTTGGACTCCATGAACACCAGGTTGTAAAACTCTATGAAGCGCTGGTCGTCTTCCAGGTTGATGGCGCCATCGCCCTTCTCGGGCTGCAGGTCGTAGTAGAGTTCGGAGCAGGGACCACAGGGACCTGTTGGTCCGGCACTCCAGAAGTTGTCGGCTTCACCCATGGGCACAACCCGGTGAGGGGCTATGCCCACCCTTCCTGTCCAGATGGCGGTGGCTTCCTCATCCTCACGGAACACACTCGCCACCAGCCGCTGAGGGTCCAGGCCGAACACCTCCGTGCTCAGTTCCCAGGCCCAGCAAATGGCCTGCTCCTTGAAGTAGTCCCCAAAGGAGAAATTGCCCAGCATCTCGAAGAACGTGTGATGCCGCGCCGTGCGCCCCACATTCTCAATGTCGTTGGTCCGAATGCACTTCTGGGCGCTGGCGGCCCGATGGGCGGGTCGCTGTTTCTGCCCGAGAAACACCGGCTTGAAGGGAAGCATCCCCGCAATGGTGAGCAGGACGGTGGGATCCTCCGGCACCAGGGAGGCGCTGGGCAGCAGGCGGTGGCCACGGGCCGTATAGAAGTCCAGGAAGGCGAGGCGGATGGCCGCACCACTGCGGGGCTGCTCTTGTACCGACATCATGGTGTCTGGGGATGCGGACGCCTTCATGGTGGAGAAGCATAATGAACGGCAATGATCGCGCAGTCCCAAGGAACTGGTCATGGCGGGCCATGATCTGGCAAGTTAAGGAAGGAACGCCCCTGACCAGCCCCACACCGGGTCAGGGTGTGCCACGCCCCATGCTTTTCGGCCAAAAGGGTCCATGAGCCTTCTGCACGCGCTATGGGACGGCGATGGTCTGGTGCTGTGGGCGGACGGCTGGCGCCTGGCGGATCGGCAGACTCCTGTGGATGAACCACTGGTACACCCTTTTGCCCTGTCCCACCGGGAGTTGCGCCATTGCCTGAGCAACCGGCAAGGCTTGCCCCAGGTTCCCCTGAAGCCCGTGGAGCGCCTGCTGAGTTTGCCCAGTCGGGATCTGCGCCGCTCCCGACGGCGCCGGAGTCGCTCCGGGACCGGCAGCGCCAGTGAGTGGGAGGTGTGGAGCGGCCTTCCTCTGCTGGCTGGAGAGGCGATCCCCGAACAGTGTCAGTGGTGGCCATGGCGCATTGAAGGATTGAAGCTGGCCATTGGGGATCTGCCCCGGTGGCTCGACGGGCTGCCCCTCAGTAGCGAGCACCCGGATCTGGGGGATGAACTGCGCTGGCTGGCCCATCTGCAGCGCTGGTGTCTCAGCCTGATGGCCCGGGGCCGCTGGCTGCCTGTGGTGGAGGCTACAGGCGATCACTGCAACGCCCGCTGGCAACCCTTGCTCAACCGTGAGGACGACCGTTACCGCCTGGAAACCATGGCGTTGCACATGCCCCAGGTGTTGCTCTCGGGCCATGATCCACTGAAGACGCTGGTCTGCCGCCGCCCCGAGCAGCAGCGTTTGCAGGTGGCCGGCATTGTGGCTGCCCTCCTGGACACCCAGATGCGGGTGGCCTTTACGCCGCTGGAGGAGGGCCTTGATCCCCTGCTGGACAGTTGGCAGCAGGCCCTGGCTTCCACGGAGAGCCTGCTGAACAGCGATGGGGACGGCATGGAGCGCCTGCAGGGGGCCACCAACCACTGGCGCCAGGGGGTCACAGGCCAGTTGGCGCCGGCACGGGCGTGCCTGGAGTTGCAGGCTCCAACGCCACAGCAAGGGGAGCGGGATCCCAACCGTTGGCAACTCCGTTTTGGTCTCCAGGCGGCCATCGACCCCAGCCTCTGGCTGGATGCCGAGGCCATCTGGGCCGCTGGCGACAATGGCGTCCATATTGGTGAAATCCCCGTAGAAAAGCCCAGCCGGTTGCTGCTGGAGGGCCTGGGTCGAGCCCTATCCGCCTTTGAACCGCTTGAGCGGGGGCTTGAGGGTCCCACCCCGTCCACCATGGATCTGACCCCGGTGGAAGCCTTTGTGCTGGTGCGCACCGCCAGCCGTCGGTTGCGGGATCTGGGGGTTGGCGTCAAGCTTCCCGCCACCCTCAGCGGTGGTCTTGCGGGACGCATGGGGCTGGCCATCCAGGCGGACCTGCCGCCGGAGTCCCGGGGCTTCAGCCTGGGGGAATCCCTGCAATGGCGCTGGACCCTCATGATCGGTGGCCAGCCCGTCACCCTCAACCAACTGGAGCGGCTGAGCGCCCAGAAAAGCCCTCTGGTGAACCACGGGGGGCAGTGGGTGGAATTGCGCCCCGGAGATATCAAGGCGGCGGAAAAGTTCTGCCTGGAGGAACCACGGTTCAGCCTGGAAGACGCCCTGCGACTGGCCGGGAACCACCTGGAAACCCTGCAACGGCTGCCGGTGCATAGCTTTGAGGCGGGACCGCGCTTGCAGCAGGTGTTGGAGCAGTATCACCACCACAAGCAACCGGATCCCCTGCCCGCGCCGGAAGGGTTCCGTGGCCGGTTGCGCCCTTACCAGGAACGGGGACTGGGCTGGCTGGCCTTCCTCTACCGCTTTGGTCAGGGGGCTTGCCTCGCCGATGACATGGGCCTGGGCAAAACCATTCAACTGCTGGCCTTCCTTCAGTACCTGAAGGCGCAAAAGGAACTCAAGCGGCCGGTATTACTGGCCTGCCCCACCTCGGTGATGACCAATTGGCGCCGTGAAGCGCAGCAGTTCACCCCTGGGCTACGGGTGATCGAGCATTACGGCAGCCGCCGCCCCAACACCGCAGCGGCTCTGGCTGCCGCCCTCAAGGGTGTGGACCTGGTGCTCACCAGCTACGGTTTGCTGCAGCGGGACCTGGCCGTTCTCGGCAGCCATGGATGGCAGGGGGTGGTGATTGACGAAGCCCAGGCCATCAAGAACCCCACCTCCAAGCAATCCGCCGCCGCCCGGGAGTTGTCGCGCCTGGGCCGGAAACCCTGCTTCTGCATCGCCCTCACCGGCACGCCGGTCGAAAACCGTGTGGGGGAGATCTGGCCGTTGATGAATTTCCTTAACCCCCAGGTGTTGGGGGAGGAAGGGTTCTTCCGCCAACGCTACCGCCTGCCCATTGAACGCTATGGGGATATGTCCTCCCTGCGGGATTTGCGCCGTCGTGTCGGTCCCTTCATCCTCCGGCGCCTCAAGACGGATCAATCCATTATCAGCGACCTGCCTGAAAAAATCGAACTCAATGAATGGTGCGGACTCTCCGATGAGCAGAGGCGGCTCTACAGCAAGACCGTGGACGACACCTTCGAGGCTGTGGCCCGCGCTCCCCGGGGGGAACGCCATGGTCGGGTGCTGGGTCTGCTCACCAAGCTCAAGCAAATCTGTAATCACCCCGCCCTGGTTCTCCAGGAGCAGGAGGTGAGCCGGGACTTCGCTCGCCGCTCCGCCAAGTTGCAACGGCTGGAGGAAATCCTGGACGAATTGATGGCGGTTGGGGATCGGGCGCTATTGTTCACCCAGTTTGCCCGCTGGGGCCATCTCCTCAAGCAATACCTGGAGCAGCGCTTCCAGGGGGAAGTTCCCTTTCTCCATGGGGGAAGTTCCAAGGCGGAGCGCCAGGCCATGGTGGACCGCTTCCAGCAGGATCCCCGGGGTCCACAACTCTTCCTCCTGTCTCTCAAGGCCGGTGGAGTGGGTCTGAACCTGACCCGGGCCAGCCATGTGGTCCACATTGATCGCTGGTGGAACCCTGCCGTGGAAAACCAGGCCACGGACCGCGCCTATCGCATCGGCCAGACCAATCGGGTCGTGGTGCATAAATTCATCACCAGCGGCAGCCTGGAGGAAAACGTGGACCGCATGATTCGAGAAAAGGCCCGCTTGGCGGAAGACATCATCGGCGGCGGCGAGGACTGGCTGGCCGGCCTGGCAATCGACGACATCAAGGATCTGGTCAGCCTCACATGAACACTCTCAATCGCAACAACACCGGTCAAGGCCCCATGGCGGAGCAGCCCTGGTGGGTGGCCCAGTGGATGGATCTGATTCACTCCTATCGCTACAAGAAGCGGCTGGAGCGGGCCTGGGACTACATGCATGAAGGCCATGTGCTGTCCATTCGCTTCGAGGGTCGCCGCGTCCACGCCCGGGTACAGGGCACCGCCAAGGATCCCTACAAGGTGAAGCTCTGGTTGGACACCCTCAGCAACGAGGACTGGGGCTACGTCCTGGACGCCCTGTCCCGGAAAGCCCGCTGGACAGCCCAGTTGTTGGCCGGAGTCATGCCCCAGGATATTGAACGGGCCTTTGCGGCCAGTGGCCGCCGCCTCTTTCCCTGGGAACTCCGGGAGATGCGCAGTGAATGTAGCTGCCCGGATAAAGCCAATCCCTGCAAGCACATCATCGCCGTCTATTACTTGATGGGGGACCGCTTCAGTGAAGATCCCTTTGTCCTGTTTCAGTTGCGGGGCCGAACGCGGCAGCAACTCCTGGACCAGTTGGCCCAGCGGCGCATCAGCAACGCCACGGAGCAGGGTGTGACGGTGCAGACCGGGATGCTCCCTCCCCAGGCGCGCCGCACCTGGAGCTACGGGGAAGACATGGATCCGGAACTGGTGGTGATCACCCCTGCCCTGGAAGGGGAACTGGGGGTGGACGAGGCGGGGCCCCTGCCGGTGGCGCCGGATCCCCACCACCCCGACGCCAACCGCACTTTCCTCCACCATCTCCACGACCAGGGCCGGCGGATTGCCCAGCAGGCCATGGCCCGGGCCATGGGAGGTGGTTCCTGATGCCAATGTTCAGCCGGTTCTCACCACCACGTTGATGAGGCCAACCGAACGTTGTGGTGGCTGCCGTACCCCGAGGATCGGTTTCACCTCCAGGGGAATCCGTTGACGTAGCCAACACTGGTGGCGTGGAGATCCCGTCTCCATGACTCGTTCAACCCTTTGACCTTTCGGAGGAACCATCCATGCTTGCTCTATCACAATCCCCCTTCTCTCTGTTTGAGCACCTGGATCGGCAGTTTCATCAAGCCGAGGGCACACCCGCCGCTGAAATCCGGGAAAACGACGACCGCTATCAACTGGCGGTGGAGTTACCCGG
>NZ_JENA01000085.1 GCF_000586015.1 Candidatus Synechococcus spongiarum SH4
CCCCCCCCAGGAAGGGGGCCATGGTCTCCAGGAGATCCTCCCGCCCCCAGAGAAAACCAATCCCTGTGGGGCCGCAGAGCTTATGGCCGGAGCCCACGTACCAGTCACAACCCAGGGCCTGCACGTCCACCGGGCGATGGGGCAGGGCCTGGCAGCCGTCCACCAGCACCTGGGCGCCAACCCCATGGGCCATGGCGGTGATCTCCGCTGCAGGGTTGAGGCAACCCAGGGTGTTGCTCAGGTGGACAAAGGAGACCAGGCGGGTGCGGTCGTTGAGCAACGCCTTGTAATGATCCATGTCCAGTTCCCCCTGGGGGGTGACCCCCACATGGCGCAGCACGGCGCCGCTGCGCCGGGCCGCCAGTTGCCAGGGCACCAGGTTGCTGTGGTGCTCCATCACGCTCAGCACCACTTCATCGCCGGGCTTGAGGTGCTCCAGTCCCCAGCTATAGGCCACCAGGTTGATGGCCTCCGTGGCATTGCGGCTGAACACGATTTCCCTGGCGTCTGCGGCGCCAACGAAGCGGGCCACCGTGGCCCGGGCCGATTCAAAGGCCTCCGTGGCCCGGGCGCTGAGGGTATGGGCGCCGCGATGCACGTTGGCGTTGTGGCAGCGGTAGTACTCCACCAGGGCGTCAATCACTTGCCGGGGCTTCTGGCTGGTGGCGGCGTGGTCCATGTAGACCAGGGGTTGCCCCTGCAAGGTCTGCTCCAGCAGGGGAAAATCGGGGCGGGTGGAACGGGCCAGATCAAGCTGGCGCTCCGTGGCGGCGCTCATGGCGGGGGTCATGGTTGATCCGGGGTAGGGGTCTCAAGCAGACTCCGGAGTGGGGGCCAGCTCAGGGCAGCTTGGGGAAGCCGTTGCAGGATCTCTTCGCAGAAACCCCGCTGGAGCAGGCGGGAGGCTTGATCCCGGCCAATGCCTCGGGATTGCAGGTAGAAGAGTTCATCATCCTGAAGACAACTGACCGTGGCGCCGTGGGTGCATTGCACATTGTCGGCCACGATTTCCAGTTGAGGCTTGGTGTCGATGCGGGCTTTTGTGCTGAGCAGCAGATTGCGACTCAGTTGGCTGGCATCCGTCTCCTGGGCCGCCCGCGGGACCACGACGCGGCCGTTGAAGACGCTGTGGCCCCGATCATCGGCAAGGGCTTGGTGCCGTTGCTGGAGTTGGCCAGCGGGGCCGTCGAAATACACCGTGCTGTGGGTATCCAGCAGGGACTGCCCCCGGGCCACGGCCAGACTATGGAGATGGGTCTCCGCCTGACCCTGGCGCTGGCGGATGAAGGGCTCGTCACGGCTCAGTCCCCACCCCCAGGTCACGCTGGTGCGTCGATAGACGCTCCGGGGGGATTGATGGACAAAGCTGCCCCCCAGGAAGGCGGCCTCCGGGCAACCCCAGGTCATGGCGGCCTCTTCAAGCTGAGCGCCAGGCCCCAACCGGGCCTCCACCATGGGCGCCACCGCCGCCCGGGCCGTCGCCGCCACATGCCAGCTCAGGCAGAGCCGGGCGCCGGGTTCCAACACCAGCAGCACATGGGGCGCCAGCCAGGCCTGGGACTGCTCCACCCGAATCCCCAAGTCCAGATGGACGGGATCGGGGCCGCTTACCTGCAGGCCGAGAGACGGGCCGGGGGTCACGCCGTTGAGTGCAGCCCCCAGGGGCAACGGACCCGAGGGCATGAGGGTCCGGGCCACCTGTCCTGGGGTGATGTTCCCGCTGGGCAGGGGCATGAGGCCCCGGGGCCATGGGGGCGGTTCCCCCTGGGGACCGAGCCAGTGGCCGCTGCTGTCAAGCTGCAAGCACAGGCGTGCGGGAGATTCTTGTCCCGAAGACGCTTGACGGAAAGCCTCCGGCCAGCGGGGGGATGCGGTGCGGGTATGGAGCCGGGTGGGATCAAGCCGGGTCAGGCAATGCAGATCCGTGAACCGCCATGCCTCGCTGCGGCGGGTGGGCAGGCGCCAGTCACGGGCGCTGGCTTGCTGACCGGCAGCGTTGCCCCCAGGCCGCTGGGCCAGCGCCTGTAACAGGGTCTCCAGCCAAAGCTGAGACCGGGATTGGGTGGCATTGCTCATGGCTGGCGTGTGTCCGACCCGTTGGTTTCATCAATCCAGTCGTATCCCCGTTGCTCCAGCGCCATGGCCAAATCCTTGTCGCCGGTGCGCAGGATGCGACCCTCCGCCATCACGTGGACGAAATCCGGGGTGATGGCATCCAGCAATCTTTGGTAGTGGGTAATCAGGAGCGTGGCGGTAGTTGGCAAGGCCAGCCGCCTCACTCCGTTGGCCACGATGCGCAGGGCGTCGATGTCGAGGCCGGAATCCGTCTCGTCCAGGATGGCCACCAGCGGCTCCAGCAGCGCCATCTGCAAGATCTCGTTGCGCTTTTTCTCCCCGCCGGAAAAGCCTTCGTTGACGCTGCGCTCCAGGAATGCCGGGTCCATTTGCACAATGGCCATGGTCTCCCGCACGTGGTCTTCGAAGGCGAAGGTATCCAACTCCTCCTGACCCCGCCGCTGCCGCCGGGCATTGCAACTCACCCGCAGGAACTCCAGATTGCTGACGCCGGGAATTTCCACGGGATACTGAAAGCCCAGGAACACCCCTGATCTGGCCCTGTCCTCGGGGGAAAGGGCCAGCAGGTCCTGGCCTCTGTAGTGGATGCCGCCGGCGGTGACGGTATAGGCAGGGTGGCCGGCAATCACTTTGGAGAGGGTGCTTTTGCCGCTGCCGTTGCGCCCCATCAGAGCATGGATTTCACCGGCGCGAATCTGTAGGGAGACGCCCCGCAAAATCTCGTTCTCCTCGACGCAGGCATGGAGATTCTCAATGGACAACAACACATCCCCAGGCTGGATCGGGGCTTCTCTGGAAGGGGTGGTCTCAGTGGATGTCAAGGGCCTGATCGGGAACAGGGAGCAGATGGGAGAAAGACAGAATCCGGCAGGGTCTAGCCAACGGAACCTTCCAGCTTGAGGGCCAGAAGTTTATCGGCCTCAGCGGCAAACTCCATGGGCAACTGGTTGAATACGTCGCGACAGAATCCACTGACCAGCATGGAGACCGCCGCCTCGGGCTCAATGCCGCGAGACTGTAGATAGAAGAGTTGATCTTCAGAGATGTTGCAGGTGCTGGCCTCGTGCTCAACGGTGGCTTCAGGTTGGCGGGACTGGATGTAGGGGTGGGTGTTGGCTGCCGCCTGATCGCCGATGAGCATGGAGTCGCACTGGCTGAAGTTGCGGGCTCCCCGGGCTTGGGGACCCATATGGACCAACCCCCGGTAACTGTTGGCGGAATGGCCGCTGCTGATGCCTTTGCTGATGACGGTGGAGCGGCTGCCAGGGCCGATGTGAACCATCTTGGCGCCCGTATCCGCCTGCTGGTGATGATTGGTCAGGGCTACGGAATAAAACTCGCCAACGGAATCCCGGCCCCGGAGCACACAGCCCGGATATTTCCAGGTGATGGCTGAACCTGTTTCCACCTGGGTCCAACTGATGCGGCTGCGCCGGCCCTTGCAAAGACCCCGTTTGGTGACGAAGTTATAGATTCCCCCTTTGCCGTTTTCGTCACCGGCATACCAGTTCTGAACGGTGGAGTACTTGATGGAGGCATCATCCAGGGCCACCAGTTCCACCACGGCCGCATGCAACTGGTTGGTGTCGAACATGGGCGCCGTACATCCTTCCAGGTAGCTGACGCTGGCCCTCTCCTCGGCGATGATCAGGGTCCGCTCGAATTGCCCTGCATCATCGCTGTTGATGCGGAAGTAGGTGGAGAGTTCCATGGGGCATTGCACCCCTTTGGGAATGTATACAAAGGAGCCGTCGCTGAACACCGCGGAATTGAGCGCTGCGAAGAAGTTGTCCCCAATGGGAACCACGGACCCCAAATAGCGTTCCACCAGCTCCGGGTGATCTTTGATGGCTTCCCCCATGGAGCAGAACACCACGCCGTGCTCCGCCAGTTTCTGCTTGTAGGTGGTGGCGATGGACACACTGTCAAACACCGCATCCACCGCCACGTTGCTGAGGCGTTTCTGTTCGCTCAGGGGAATGCCCAGCTTGTCAAAGGTCTCCAGGAGGGCCGGATCAACCTCCTCCAGACTGGCTTTCTGCTCCTTTTGACGGGGAGCCGAGTAGTAGACGATGTCCTGATAGTCAATGGCGGGATACCTCAGGGCAGCCCAGTCGGGCTCCGCCATGGTTTGCCACTGGGCATAGGCCTTGAGGCGGAATTGCCGCATGAAATCCGGTTCCTGCTTCTTGGAGGAAATCAGGCGCACCACCGATTCATCCAGGCCCTTGGAGATTTTCTCGGTCTCAATGTTTGTTACAAAGCCGTAGCGGTAAGGCGTCTTGTTAAGGGCCTCTACGGCGGCGGCACTGCTCATTGCGGGATGGGAGAAGGTTAGTTGGCGAGGGCCTGAATGGTTTCCGTGGTGATGGCCTGGCTGTCGCCACGGAAAGGGTTGTCTTCGGTGAGAAACAACATGCAGTGGCATTCCTTGCGTTCCCGCATGGGCACACAGGGGCAGTTCCAGAAGGCCTGGGCCGCCTCGGCGGGTTTGTCGTCGTAGTGACGGCATGGGCACAGGGGCGCCCCAAGCTGATCCTTGTGGGCGGCCAAACCCTTGAGAACCACTGCTGTGACGCCGGGATCACTGCAGAAGTAGGTGCCGGTGCGCTGGGCGTAGGTCTGGGCAAATTTGCGCAGGGTCTCCAGGCTCTCGGGGCTGGGCTGAGGGTCTTGGTCCGGAGTCATGGGCAGCAGAGTAACGAAACCAGTTAGTTTCCTAATTAGATTACAACCATGCGCATGGCCCTGTGGCCGTTTTCCCCGTGATGTCGTCAGAACCAGTCACATCGACCCGTGAGGCAGCGTTGACCATCCTGCTGCGGCTGGGGCAAGCCACCGCGGCCGCCATGGCCGGCCAGTTGGGGGTTTCCGTGCAGGTGATGCGCCGCCATCTGCGCAGCCTGGAGCAGGAAGGACTGGTGGAAAGCCCCTGTAACACCACCGGCCCGGGGCGGCCCAGCCACCTCTGGCGGCTGACGGCCCGAGGCCGGGATCACTTCCCGGACGGGAGCCAGGAGTTTGCCCGCGGACTTCTTCACACCGTGGCCAACAGCCTCGGGCCTGAGCAACTGCAGACTCTCCTTGGCCAACAGGCCGCGGCCCAGGCCCGGCGCTATCGCAGACTTCTCGGCAATTGTCCCCTGGAGAAGCGTCTGCAGCGTCTCGTGGAACTGCGCCGTCGGGAAGGGTACGTGGCGGATTATCAACCGTGTCGGGACCGACGCGGTTGGCTACTCAAGGCCTTCCACTGTTCCGTGGCCCGCATTGCCGAGCAGTTTCCCGTGATCTGCAGCCAGGAACTGCAGCTTTACCGCAGCGTCTTCCCGGATTGTCAGGTGGAGCGGTTCCACTGGATCCAGGAGGGGGACCACTACTGCGGCTTCCGCGTTCAGCAGGGCGCAACGGCGGACTGTTTCCAGTCCGCAGCAGCGAGTCTGGATGGATCCTGCAAGGGGTAACAGAATTTGTGTCCGCTTTTCCCCATCAGCGTCTCCCCAGGCGCCGCAGAAACCAGCTCTTGAAGATCGTGAAGGGGAAGCCCCGCTGTGGCCCCGACGGGGACCGCCCAAGGTGAGAAAGGAAAGACTTCACCTTCACCTTGGACTGCACCAGGCGGGGGTGCTTGACAATTCTGCTGCTGCCGGGCTGCCGGCCCTCCATCAGGTCAAGGCGCTCCTCCAGGCGGTACAGGGGCTGGCTCAAACGCTCCAGGCGATCCAGGTAGCCCTCGATGCACTCCATAAATCCCTCCAGGCGCTTCAGACGCGCAAGGTGCTCTTCCAGATCGGCGGAGGAAATCTCCAGGCGCTCCAGGCGCTCAAGTCGCGCTTCCAGGCGCTCAACTTTGGCCAACAATGCATGGTTGGGGGTCATGGATTCCATCGGAGTGCGGACTCACCACAGCTTACCCATTACCCCCTCGACTGTGCCACTGAACACCGGTTGCCCTGGCGGCAACATGCGGCAGCCAGAATCCTTCCCAAAGCCTGCCGGCGCCGCCCGTGGGTTCAGCAGTAGGGGGCCAGGCTGTCCCGGGTGGAGGCGCCTGTTCGAGAATTGATCCCCTCGGCCATGGCGCAGAGTTGCCGCGCTGCCCCCACCTCCAGCAGGGCATCGCTGAAATCCGCCCCGCTGATCCGGGCCCCCTGCCAGCGCACGCCCGGGGCAATGGCCTCGCGCAGGTCGGCGTCCCGCAGGTCGGCGTCGCGAAAATCCGCGGCATCCATCAGCACGTTGCTCAGGTTGGCCGCCACGAAGCTGGCGCCCTGAAACACCCCCTTGGTGAGAATGGCCCCATGGAGGTTGCTGCCGCTGAAATCAGCGTCCCGGGCATGGGCGCCGGCAAAGGAGGTGTTCTCCAGATCCCGCCCCTGGAAACTCTCGCGATCATGGGTGGTGAGGGTGTAGTCCACCCGCCCTTGAAAGAGGGCCCGCTGCTCCAGACCGGCCGCCGCC
>NZ_JENA01000086.1 GCF_000586015.1 Candidatus Synechococcus spongiarum SH4
TCTACCGCAAGCTGCGGGCCTTTCAGGATGCCGGTCACACCGCGGTTGTGATCATCGGGGACTTTACCGCCCGGATCGGGGACCCCACCGGCAAATCAGCCACCCGGCCCCGGCTTGACGCCCGGGAGGTGGAGGAGAACGCCCGCACGTACCTGGAGCAATTGCGCCCGATTCTGGATTTCGTTACGCCGGGACGGCTGGAGATTCAGCGCAACAGCACATGGCTGGCCAAACTGGATCTCACCCGAGTGATCGGATTGCTGGGCACGGCAACCGTGGGGCAGATGCTGGCCAAGGAGGACTTCGCCAACCGTTACGCACAGGGGACGCCCGTTGCCCTCCACGAGTTTCTCTACCCCCTCCTCCAGGGCTACGACTCCGTGATGGTGAAGGCGGATGTGGAACTGGGGGGGACGGATCAGAAATTCAACGTGGCCATGGGGCGGGATCTGCAACGTCATTTTGGCCAGCCGCCCCAGTTCGGGCTGTTGATGCCCATTCTCACGGGCGCCGACGGGGTGCAAAAGATGAGCAAGAGTCTGGGCAACACCATCGGCCTCCAGGAGGATCCCCTCACCACCTACTCCAAGCTGGAGAAGGTGGCGGATACGGTGGTGGACGACTACATCACCCTGCTGACGGACCTGGATCCGGCGGCCATGCCCCGGGATCCCCGCCAGCGGCAAAAAGCCATGGCCCTGGAGGTTACCGCCTCTCTCCATGGCAGGGAGGCGGCGCAACAGGCCCAGGCCGCCGCGGCCGCTTTGGTGCTGACACCCCGATCCGGCGCCTCGGAGGCCCAGGCGCCGGAAACCCGCCTTGCCTCCATCTGGGACTGGTCAACCCCCATTCCGGCCTATCAATTGCTGCATGGGGTCTTCAAAACCAGGGCAGGGATCACCAGCGCCAGCGAAGCCCGTCGCCGCATCCAGGGGGGCGCCCTGCGCCTTGACGGGGAGAAAATCACGGATCCCAAAGCGGCTTTCGCCAGGGAGACCCTGGAGGGGAAGGTGCTCCAGCTTGGGAAAAAGACCTTCTGCCGTCTGGTTGCCTGATGGGCGCCATGGGCAACGCCGCTGACTTTCAGGCCCTCTTGCCCGCCTCCCCGGAGGAGCGGCTCATTGTGGCCCTGGATGGCTGTGACGGGGATGGGGCCATGGCGCTGGCGGCGGGGATTCCCGGATTGCGCTGGGTGAAGGTGGGTCTGGAACTGTTCATCAGCGCGGGGCCCGGCATTGTGACCCAACTGCGTAGCCGTGGCCTGCGGGTGTTTCTGGATCTCAAATTGCACGACATTCCCGCCACCATGGCTGGAGCCTGCCGCCGCGCCGCCGTGCTTGGGGCCGGCCTGCTCACGGTCCATGCCAGCGCAGGCGCGGCGGCCATGGCCATGGCCCAGCAGTCCGCCGCCGAGGCCGCCGCCGAGGCCGGTTTGCCGCCCCCCTGCTGTTGGCGGTCACGGTGCTCACCAGTTGGCATCCCCAGCCCTTCCGTCAGCAACTGGTCGTTGCAGATTCCCTATCAGCCCATGTGGAGCACCTGGCCCAACTGGCGGCCCGGGCCGGTCTGCACGGCTGCGTCTGCGCCCCCCGGGATGCGGCCCGGCTCCACCGCCAGCAGCCCGCCATGGCCCTGGTCACCCCCGGCATCCGCCCCCACCTCGTCCAGGCAGACGACCAGGCCCGAACCATGACGCCCGCCGAGGCCATGGCCAGCGGCGCCACATGGCTGGTGGTGGGGCGGCCCGTAACCCGGGCCGCGGATCCCGGCCTGGCGTTTGCCCAACTCCGCCAGCAGATTGCCGCGGCTCCCCACGGCCGTGGCCCTGTCCCCTGACAACCCTCCGCTCCCATCCCCGTGGGGCGGGAACAGTAGAATCCGATGGCTTCTCAACCTCCCGTTAATGCCCATTGAGCGGCCAACCAGGGAACCCCTTGATCTGCAGGACCCTTTGGCGTCTACGGAGATTTTCCAGGAGCCGTCCCCAGATAAGGTGATCCGTATTCGTGGCGCTCGGCAACATAATCTTCGCAATATCAACCTCACCATTCCTCGTAATCGCCTGGTGGTGTTCACGGGCGTCAGTGGCAGTGGCAAGTCTTCCCTCGCGTTTGACACCGTTTTTGCCGAGGGCCAGCGGCGCTACGTGGAGAGCCTGTCCACCTATGCGCGCCAGTTTCTGGGTCAACTGGATAAGCCCGACGTGGACGCCATCGAGGGGCTCTCCCCCGCCATTTCCATTGATCAGAAGTCCACCAGTCACAATCCTCGCTCCACGGTGGGCACGGTGACGGAGATTTACGATCACCTGCGCCTCCTCTTTGGTCGGGCCGGACAGCCCCACTGCCCCCACTGCAGTCGCCCCATCAGGCCCCAGACCATTGACGAGATGGTGGGCGCCATTCTCCAGTTACCGGAAGGGATTCGTTTTCAATTGCTGGCCCCCGTGGTGCGGGGCCAGCAGGGAACCCACGCTCGTCTGCTGGCCAGTCTGGTGGCGGAGGGATTTGCCCGGGTGCGCATCAACGGGCAGGTGAGGGAACTGAACGACGACATCGTACTTGAGAAAAATCATCATCACACCATTGAGGTTGTGGTGGATCGGCTTGTTGCGCGCCCCACGATTCACGAGCGCCTCAACGACTCTCTGCGCACGTGCCTGCAGCGGGGGGATGGTCTGGCAGTGGTGAACGTGGTGTTACGCCAAGGGGAGGAATTGCCTCCCGGTATCGAGCAGGAGTGGATATTCTCCGAACACTTTGCCTGTCCGGTGCATGGGGCAGTGATGGAAGAGCTTTCCCCACGTTTATTTTCCTTTAACTCTCCCTATGGCGCCTGTCCGGATTGCCATGGTATTGGCCATCGCCGTTGCTTTACTGTGGAACGGGTCATTCCTGATCCCAACCAGCCTATCTATGCAGCGATTGAACCATGGAGTCACCGGGATGATCATTATTCACATTCGCTTCTCTATAGCCTTGGCAAGGAGCTTGGCTTTGACTTGCAGACACCTTGGTCTCAACTTGATTCCGCACAACAGCAGGCTATTCTCTATGGCGTGGAGGATCTGGTTCCTGTTCATGGAGATAGTCGATATCGATCTGGCCAAGGTTACAGGCGGAGGTTTCGTGGTGTGCTTGCCATGTTGGAGCGCCAGTATCAGGAGACAGGTTCTGAAGCCATGCGCCAGAAACTCGAACACTATAGGGAAGCAGTTGTCTGCAAAAGCTGTTCCGGACGACGACTGCGACCAGAGGCCTTGTCTGTGCTGGTGGGTCCTTACGGGATTCATGATCTCACCAGCATGACCATTGACCGGTGCCTGGCCAGTCTTGAGCGATTGGGTGGCATGGAGGAAGAACAAACCCCCCCGTTGCTGACGCCACGCCAGTTGCAGATTGCCCAGCCGGTCCTGGTTGAAATTCAGGCTCGCCTCCGATTTCTTCTGGATGTGGGGTTAGACTATTTGAGTCTGGATCGCGCCGCCATCACCCTCTCCGGTGGCGAAGCGCAGCGGATTCGGCTGGCCACCCAGATTGGTTCCGGTTTAACCGGTGTACTCTATGTGCTGGATGAGCCCAGCATTGGATTACATCAGCGAGACAATCATCGTCTTTTGCAAACCCTCTTCCGGTTACGGGACCTGGGTAACACCCTTATTGTTGTGGAGCATGACGAAGACACCATCCGATCCGCAGATCATCTGGTGGATATTGGTCCTGGCGCCGGTGTCCACGGGGGGAAAATTATTGCCTCCGGCTCCCTTGGTAAGGTGCTATCCAGTCAAGATTCCTTAACCGGGGCCTATCTATCGGGCCGTTGTCATCTCCCCACGCCAGAGCAACGTCGCCACCGTAACCGGCGTTGCCTCCAGATGGTCAACTGTCACCGCAACAACTTGAAAAACCTGAATGTTACCATCCCCCTGGGACGGCTGGTGTGCGTTACCGGCGTGAGTGGCAGCGGCAAGAGCACCTTGGTGAATGGGTTGCTTCAGCCTGCCCTGGAGAACAAGTTGGGCCATAGGACACCATTTCCCGATGGCTTGGGAGCACTCCAGGGGGTTGAAGCTTTGGACAAGGCGATTGTCATTGATCAGTCCCCCATTGGCCGCACGCCCCGCTCAAACCCGGCTACGTATGTGGGTGCCTTTGACGCGATTCGTCAGTGTTTTGCGGCCACCGTTGAGGCAAAAGCCAGAGGGTATCGGGCGGGGCAGTTCAGCTTTAATGTCAAGGGAGGACGTTGTGAAGCCTGTGGAGGGCAGGGTGTGAACGTGATTTCCATGAATTTTCTGCCTGATGTCTATGTGCAATGTGATATTTGTAAAGGCAAAAGATATGATCGGGAAACATTGCAAGTCCGTTATAAAGGTTATTCCATTTCTGATGTGCTGGAAATGACAATTGAAGAGGCCACGGATGTCTTCTCAGCCATCCCGCCAGCGGCGCAGCGATTGCAGAGCTTGGTGGATGTTGGATTGGGTTATATGCGGCTGGGGCAATCCGCACCAACGCTTTCTGGCGGAGAAGCTCAGCGCATGAAGTTGGCAACGGAACTTTCAAAGCGGGCCACGGGTAAAACCTTGTACCTCATTGACGAGCCCACCACCGGCCTCAGTTTTTACGACGTTCATACGCTGATGAATATCCTGCAACGCCTGGTGGACAAGGGCAATTCAATTGTCATTATTGAACACAATCTAGATGTGATCCGCTGCGCCGACTGGCTGATTGATTTGGGGCCGGAAGGGGGAGATCGTGGCGGCGAGCAGGTGGTCTGCGGAACGCCTGAGCAGGTGGTTGAGCATCCTGACAGCCATACAGGCCGCTATCTGAAGCCTCTGTTGGCCCACCAGCCGGATGCTTAGCCGCTCTCTGCCCTGCCTACAACTCCATGGTAAAGACCCATGAAAGCAGGATATGTAATATCATCTGTTTCCGAGAGATAATGGGGTCCAACCTCTTCCGGTTTGAGATGATTGACGGTTTCATAGCCCAGCCCACCAAGGAAGCCGGGCAGCTCGTCTGGCACAAAACTGGAAATCCATGGTTCTCCACGCCTGGCAACAAAGTTGGCGCTATCCTCCTGCATTCTAATGAATCCGCAAGGAGTCAGCTTGGGATTGGCAAGATAATCAAACATGATGGCTGAATCAGGGGCCATGTGGGAAGAGATACTGATCAACGTTTCTTTAATTGATTCCATCTCCAGGTAATAGGTAACGCCAAACCAGGAGAACAGAGCGGGACGTGTTGTATCGAAATTGGCCCGTGCCAAAGCTTGATGGAGTTTCTCCTGGTTGAGATCCGAGGCCACATAATGCACATTCCCATGCTCTTTGATTCCCGCCGCTTTCATGCGCTCCCGTTTCGACTGCTGGGTTGCGGCCTGGTCCAGTTCATAGAGGGTCAGTTTCTCCATCAGGTCGGGCCGTCTTGCGGAAAACGTGTCATATCCCGCCCCCACGATCACGTATTGATCCAGACCATTCTTGATGGATGCCTCCAGAAGATCTTCACCAAAACGGGCACGGGTATAGACCAACGGCATGATGCCCGAGGCACTTGCCAACAGGGTGTCCACCACCAGGGCGGAGAGGCAGTCACTGGAGACCACGCGACGCCAGAACTCTCCGCACATGGCCAGGGCATGGGGATCGTCAAACAACGGTTGTTTGGCGCGGCGCCGATGAAGCGCCCGTATGCCTGCCGCCATCTCGGCAGTCTTGCTGGGATTGGCAACAGTGATGTTGGTGGGTGAGTCCATGGACCGGATCAGTACACTACGGATGATGATGCTCATGGGATGCTGAATCTTCCGACTTTGTCTGTGTCTCTGTCTGTGTCTCTTCAAGATGCTTGCTCCACTCCAGGGCTTTGCGAAGCTTTTTCTCGCCGGTGTGGCTGAGGCTCGTGTGCAGAAGCCTGGTGTGGGTGGCATGGCTCTGCAGCTTTTCCAGAACACGGTCCACGGTGACCGTGCGCACCAACAGGCAAAGGGCGGCGCTGTCTTCAGGCAGGGTGCGTCCCAGTTCCCGCATGAAGTCATCGTTAATACCCATATCCGCCAGCGCCCCTGACGCCGCGCCAACCCCTGCCCCCACAGCAGCCCCCAGGAGGGGATTGAGCGCAATCAACCCAATCAGTGATCCCCAGAACCCGCCACTGATGGCGCCGGCGGTTGTGAGGTTCACGGCTTGACGCAGGTGGACATGGCCCTGCTTGTCCCTCTCCACCACAACGGCATCCTCCAGGGAAATCAGGTGCTGTTGTTGGAGACCTGCCAACTCTTGACGCACGTCTTCGGCTTCCTCCACCGTGGGGAATCCCACCACAACCAGGTGACTCATGGCTTGATGCGGCGACTGGAGCGGGGACGGGGGCGTGACCGACTACCACCCTCGCGGCGGCGTGATCCTGGCTGATCCTGACTGCCCAATGGTTTGTGAGGTTCGGAGGATGATGGGGGCTCTTGCCACTGCCCTGGGGAA
>NZ_JENA01000087.1 GCF_000586015.1 Candidatus Synechococcus spongiarum SH4
CCCCAGTTGATCCAGTTGCTGGACGGCACTGTGGAACAAAACGTGGCGTTCGGAGTGGAGGAGGAGGCCGTGGACCACCACCGGGTTCAGGAGGCCATCGCCACAGCCCAGTTGACGGAGCTTGTGGCCAGCCTTCCCGCCGGCCTGCAAACCCCTGTCGGCCAGAACGGCATCCAGCTTTCCGGCGGTCAGCGGCAGCGGATCGCCCTGGCGCGGGCCTTCTACCGTCGCGCCCGGTTTCTGTTGCTGGATGAAGCCACCAGCGCCCTGGACAACCGCACCGAGAGTGACGTCATTCAGGCGCTGGAGCAGGTGGGTCGGCAATGCACCACGGTGATCATTGCCCACCGCCTGGCCACCGTGGCCCGCTGCGACCGGATCCATGAACTTGCCAACGGGTGCGTCAAAGCCTCCGGCCGCTTTGAGGAATTGCGCAGTGTCTCCCCCAGCTTTGCCGAGTTGGTGCGGCTGGACCGCCTTTGACCGGGAGGCGGACCGGATCCCGTCATCCCTACCGGAACCCGAACAACACAACAATGCCCACCACCCCGGCAAACACCACCAGGGCATAGAACTGGGCCCGTCCGGTTTCCAGGTATTTCAGACCCTCGCCACTGCCCAGGGCCAGAAGACCGGTCAGGTTCACGGCGCCGTCCACCACCTTTGCATCCACCTCCAACACCTGGCGCGCCAGGCGACGACTGCCCTGAACGAACAGCCGCTCGTTGATGGCGTCCAGATACCACTTGTTGGCCAGAAAGGCGTTCAGAGCAGGCAACCGCCGGGCCACAGCGCGCCCCAGGTCCACCCATCCGAGCCCATAGGCCACGGCAGCCAGGGCAACGCCCACCAGAGCAACGGCCACGGACGCCCCCGCCAGGGGCAGGAAGCGGGACCAGGAAAACTCCTCCATCAACACCATGGCCTCGTGGGGATCCAGCAACGCGGCAAAGCGGGAATTCCAGGGAACCCCCAGCAGACCAACGAACAGGGAAGGGACGGCCAACACCACCAGGGGCAGGGTCATGGACCAGGCTGATTCCCGTAGGGGGCCGGGCTCATGGCGATGGTGGTCCTGCTCCTGGTCTCCCCCATGGCCGGCCGCCGCCAACAACCGGGCCTGCAGGGCTGTGTCGTGACCACGGAAGCTCCCCTCGAAGGTGAGGAAATAGAGGCGGAACATATAGAAGGCTGTCAGACCTGCGGTGAGCCAGCCCACACCCCAGAGCAACTGGCTGGTGGCCAGGGCCTGACCGAGGATTTCATCCTTGCTCCAGAATCCGGCCAACGGGGGGATGCCGCTGATGGCCAGGCAGCCGATGAAGAACGTGGACGCCGTGATGGGCATCTTGCGGCGCAGGCCCCCCATGAGTCGCATGTCCTGGGCCAGCACCGGTTCATGGCCCACCACGGCTTCCATGGCATGGATCACCGAGCCGGAGCCGAGAAACAGCATGGCCTTGAAACAGGCATGGGTCACCAGGTGGAATAGTCCCGCGGTGGGGGCGCCGCAGCCCATGGCCAGCATCATGTAGCCCAACTGGGAGACGGTGCTGTAGGCCAGGCCCTTTTTCAGATCCATCTGGGTGAGGGCGATGGATGCCCCCAGGACGCAGGTGAGGGCGGCAATGCAGGCAATGGTGAACTGCACCTGGGGGAAGAGGCTGTAGAGGGGCTCCAGCCGGGCCACCAGAAAGACCCCCGCCGCCACCATGGTGGCGGCATGGATCAGGGCGGAGATGGGGGTGGGGCCCTCCATGGCGTCCGGCAACCACACATGGAGGGGAAACTGGGCGGACTTGGCCATGGGACCCATGAACACCAGCAGACAGAGCAGCACCGCAACCGCCCCGGACAACTCCCCGTTGGCGACGGCAGCCTCCACCCCCGTGGCCACCCCCTGGAAGTCAAGCCGCCCCGAGGCCCAGAACAGCCCCAGGATGCCCAGCAACAAACCGAAATCCCCCACTCTGTTGACAACAAAAGCCTTCTGGGCGGCATGGGCCGCCCCGGTGCGCTCATACCAGAAGCCCACCAGGAGATAGGAGCACATGCCCACCAACTCCCAGAACACGTAGATCTCCAACAGGTTGGGGCTCACCACCAGCCCCAGCATGGAACTGCTGAACAGGGCCAGATAGGTGAAGAAACGCACGTAGCCCTGATCATGGGCCATGTAGCCGTGGGAATACACCATCACCAGCAGGGCGATGCTGCACACCACCACCAGCATCACGGCCGTGAGGGGATCGACGCAGTAGCCCATCTGCAAATGAAACGCGCCTGCATTGGCCCAGTCGAAAAGCTGCTCATGGCTGGGCGCCCCAGTCAGTTGCTCCCACAGGGTGGCCATGCTCATCACCGTGGAGGCCCCCACCGTGCTGGTGAGCAACAGGGCCGCCGGCCGCCGCAATCGGCTCACTGTGCGGCTGAAGCTGATGAGCCCCAGGCCCACAACGGTGGCCCCCACAAGGGGCAGGACCGGAATTAACCAGGCAAGATCTGCAGCCGTCGCCATCGTTACCAGATTCATGGATCAGGGGCTGTGTGTCCCCGGCTCACATTAGGTAGGGATTGCGGTTCCGGATGGGTGATTTCGCCTACGATTGCCACCACATCCCGGACGACGCAGGAGCCAGGCTTGGACAACTTGCCATTCAGCCTGGATCAGTTGCGCATCCTCCGGGCCATTGCCCGGGAAGGCAGCTTCAAGCGGGCCGCCGACAGCCTCTACGTGAGCCAGCCCGCCGTGAGCCTCCAGGTGCAGAACCTGGAGAAACAGCTCAACGTCTGTCTGTTTGACCGCTGTGGTCGCAGCGCCCAACTCACCGAGCCCGGTCGGGTGCTGCTGAGCTACTGTGACCGTATTCTGAGCCAGTGCCACGAGGCCTGCCGGGCGCTGGAAGACCTCAACAGCCTGCGGGGCGGGCATCTGAGGGTGGGGGGCAGCCAGACCACAGGCACCTATCTGATGCCGCGGATGCTGGGGTTGTTCCGCCACAAGCACCCGGACGTGGTTGTTCAACTGCATGTCCACAGCACCCGCCGCACAAGCCGGAGCGTGGTCAACGGCCAGATTGATCTGGCCATCATCGGCGGCGAGATTCCCGTGGAACTCTCCCAACAACTCCTGTGCCAGCCCTATGCCAACGACGAGTTGCAGTTGGTGTTGCCGCCGGAGCATCCCATGGCGCGTCAGCCGGAATTGCAGAAGGAAGACCTCTACCGCCTGGGGTTCATCGCCCTGGATCCCCAGTCCACAACCCGCAGAGTGGTGGATCAACTGCTCAATGACGGTGGTCTGGAAATCCAGCGGCTCAGGATTGACATGGAGCTCAACTCCATCGAGGCCATCAAGAATGCCGTCCAGTCGGGTCTGGGGGTTGCCTTTTTGCCGGTGTTGACGGTGGAGCGGGAACTGGCGGTGGGGAGTCTGGCCCGGGGGCGGGTGGCGGATCTGCTGGTTTGCCGCCAACTCAAGCTGATTGCCCACCCTTCCCGCTACTGCTCCCGGGCGGCGGAGGCGTTCAAGCGGGAGGTGCTGCCCCTGTTCGCCAGCGCCGATAGCCCCATGGCCCACCCGCCCGCACAACCCCTTAAAACTGGCCCCTTTCGTCGCTGAGGGCGCTGCCCCCCTCCCCGGTGCGACCCAGGAAAAGATTGTCGGCAATATCAGTCTGATAGACACAACGGACGATGGGCTGGTCCCGGATGGAGCCGATATAGGCAAAGGTGTTCATGCGCTGCTTGCACCGGCGCATGTCTTCGCTGCTCACCACCCCTTCCTTCTGCAGCACGGACCAGTTTTCCCGCCGGATCACGCAGCCTGGCTGCAACTTGGGTTGGGTGACGAAGCTGGTCACCGGATTCATGGTCTGGTAGAGCTCCACGTCCATCACGTAGGCGCTGGCGCCCCACTGCTTGCAGAACTCGGGGTCCGGCACCGCCAGGTCCAGGTCCTGGCTGCTGGCAATGTTTCCCGTGCGGCTCCCTGCGGATTGGGTGGTGGTGATGAAGCTGCCAATGCCAACCCCCACCACCAACACCCCGGCCAGCAGCCAGAGATTGCCGAAGCGGCCGGAGGAACCGTCCTGTCCCGGACTACCGGGTCCCAGGGCGCGGGGGGGAGCGTCCCGGCCGTCAGGGGCAGAGCGGCGCGGGGGCTGGTTCGGGGAACGGTAGGCGGGACGACGTGGGGCCATGGCGGTTCAACCGGATTGAGGGGTGTCTTGCTGGGGAAGTCCCATGCTGTAGTTCATGACGCGACCATCGGGGTTGTAGGCAATGGCTCCACTCTGCAGCAACTGGCGGATCAGGTTTTCCAGCGTGGCGCCAATGCGGCGCAGGTTGTAGTCGTTGAGGGGACGACCGGCATAGGTCTCCACCTGCTCCCGAAAGCGCTGCTGCACCTGTTGCAGCGCATCGTCGTTCCAGAGAAACTCGTTGTCCGGATCCACGTCCAGGGTGAGTTTGTCGTTGACGGGCTCCAGCACCCCGTTGTCGTCCACCCGGGCCGCAAAGATGCGCACATGGCGGGTTGTGCATTTGACCATGGAAGGCAACTGGTCCGGACTCATGGCGGAGAATCAGGGGAAGGCTCACATTCTGACTGGCGCCGCCAGCGGCAGAGCCATTCCCCACCCCCCAGAGAACGGCTTTCCACAGGACGCCACAGGTTCGGGGGGATCAAGGCCCTGTCTTGCAGCCAGAGATGACCACCCCCCAGCAGCGTGGGACAGAGGGTGAGATGGATCTCATGGAGGAGGTCATGGGACGCCAGGGTGGTGGCCAGTTGGGCGCCCCCCAGCACCACCAGCCGCCGCCATCCCTTCCGGGCCATGGTTGGGAGCAACGCCCGCCAGTGGGGCAGGGGGATGGCGCCCCGGAACCATGGGGGAACCCGGTCCACCCGAGCCTGGCCCGGCGCCAGCCACCAGCACTCCAGCGGTTGCTGAAAGACAGGCAGGTCCCCATCCAGGCGGGCATGGCGCGAGACCACCACCAAGGGAGGCTGATCAGGCTGCTGCCGCCGCCGGCGCTGCCGGAGCAAATCCTCCCCATGGATCAGGCAGGTGCCGCCATGGGCTCGCAGGGTGCCGGCCCCCACCAGGCAGGCATCGGCCCAGGCCAGGCACTCCTCCAGCACACGACGATCCGCCGCTCCCCCCAGTTTGGCTGCCCCCCCCGGGGCGGCGCCAAGCGTCCATCCAGGCTTACCGCCAGCACCAGGCAAAGCCGGGGACCCATGGCCTCACGGCCGGCGCGGGCATCCACCCACCCTCAACGGCTGGCCAGGGCTTGCAGGGCCTGGGCAACGGGACGGTAGGCCACGGGAGACTCGGCGTACACCTCTGCAGCGTTATTGGGGCTTTCCTGAAGCCGCACCTTATGCAACTTTGCCCCGCAGCGGACAATGGGCTGCCGGAGCAGGTCACAGATGTGCAGGGCAATGTTTTCCGCAGTGGGGACCGTGGTGGCGAAGTGGGGAATGTCCTTGTTGAGGAAGGTGTGGTCAAAGGGCTCGGTCACCACGTCCCGCACCACCTGCTCCAGCGCGGCCAGGTCACAGAGCATGCCGGTGCGCTCGTCCATGGACCCCTGCACCGTCACCTCCAGGTGGTAGTTGTGCCCATGGCCGTGGGGACGGGCGCATTTCCCGTAGGTGGCCACGTTCTCTTCAAAGCTCAACTCGGGTCGCGCCAGACGATGGGCTGCCGCGAAGTGGGTGGAGATGGTGAGGAAAGCATCCATGGTTTGACCGAAATAATCCGCCCAGAGGAGAGGGTGTTCATACAGACGAATGCCCACCACGGGGAGGTGGGGCTGGAGTCGCTGCCAGATGCAGTGACACAGCCACTCGGTGTAGGGCAACTTGCTGGCCAACTGCGGCCATGTGGTGTTGAGAAAGCTGAAGTCCAGGGGGTCCGTCACCTGGCGACGGATGTGGCGCTTCACCTCCGACAGATTCAGCACCATGCCGTTGGCGTCCAGGGGACCGGCCATGGTGACCACCAACTCGTAATTGTGGCCATGGCCGGGGAAACTACTACAGCGCCCAAAGCGGGCTTCGTTGTCTGCGGCACTCAACTCCGGCAGCCAGTAGCGGTGACTGGCGCAGAACGTGGCCCGCCGGGTGATCAGGCAGAACCGACCCTCGCCGTGGGGAGCCATTGCGTTGGCGCCGTTGCTGGCGCCGTTGCTGGCGATGGCTGCTGCGGCAACCGGGGCCGCGACCATGGCCGTCATCGCCATTCGTGAAGCTGGATTGATCCTAATCAATGGAACCCATGAACTGCGCCCCCGAATACCGTCCCCTCCGTCAGCAACTTGCTGGCGCCAAT
>NZ_JENA01000088.1 GCF_000586015.1 Candidatus Synechococcus spongiarum SH4
CGCTGCTGGCGCCGTGCTCTCGGCGGGAGGCTGGCTTGCCGCCTCGGCGCCGCGGGCCACAGCGCCACGGGCTTGGGCTTCCTCCACCTCGGCGGCGGTTTCCGCCACCAGCGCCAGGGTTTCCCCCACCGGGGCGGTGCCGCCTGCCGGCAGAAGGACCGCGGCCAGCGTGCCGCTGTGGAAACACTCCACGTCCATATCGGCTTTATCCGATTCCACCACCAGCACCGCTTCCCCCTTCTTCACCTCATCTCCAGGCTGTTTCAGCCAGGACACGATCTTCCCCTCGCTCATGGTTGAGCTCAGGGCCGGCATGAAGATCTCATGGATGGCCATTCACCGCCCGATTTGTGCAGTCATCCATCCTACTCCCGTCCCGGACCCAGGGCATCGCGCTGTTGGCGGTGGTTGTGCTGCCGCTATGGTGGCCCACAGCCCGCAGCGCTGCGTGTCCAGAGCCCCTGTTACCACCGGAATCGTCGTCGTCACGGTTGTTATCCATCTACTCAGTTGGCTTTGGCCCCCACTCTGGGAGCAGCTTTTCGAGATCTTCTCCCTGGCCAACCGGCTGGTGACGGATGGCCAGTGGTGGCGCATGTTTACGGTCACCCTCCTCCACTCCCAAGGCGTCATGCACGTGGCATTCAACATGCTGGCCCTTTACAACCTGGGTCCACAGGTGGAGCAGGGGTTGGGTCCGCTCCGCTTCGGCTTGCTTTGGGGCGCCTGCGCCGTTGCGGGAAGCGCCTTTTTCATCTTTCTGGGCGATCCCAACGCGGTTGCCGTGGGCGCTTCCGGCGCCGTTTTCGGCTTGTTGGGGGTGTGGCTTGCTTCAGCGGTTCGCCGGAGAAAAACCCCTTTGGGAAGGAGCCTGCTGAAACAACTGGGCTTCTGGCTCGTGATTAACGCCGCTCTTCCCCTGATTGTGCCCAATCTGGCTTGGGAAGCCCATCTGGGGGGCCTTCTGGCCGGCTTCGGGCTGGGGTGGATCTGGCGGAGGTAATGTCTTTGACTGACTTTCCACAACACCATGACCGCCACCATCGTGCCCGCCCGTCTCTCTGCGCCCACCTTGAAACCAGGCGCGGATTGCCGCCTTGCGTTTCAGGCCGCCTATGAGAATCGCTACACCTGGGACCAGGGCTTCCCCGGGTATCGGGGGCGTTGTGAGGTCGCCAGCGGCGGGAACACGGTAACCGGCGCCTTCCAAGTTGGGCCGGACCTGAAAGCCCGGGTTGAAGGCCTGCCGGATCAGGACCTGACCAAGGCCGTCCATAACCAACTCTGGGAGGTGACCATTCACCGGGTGCGCCGCCCCTTTGCCCAGGTTTATGGGGACAACGGCTTTGTTGCCGGTGATACCGATTCCGTAGGCATGGAGGTGATTGTCACCGGCAAGGCCGCGGGCGACCGCTATCGCATCCGGGGCGACGTGGTGACCATGGTTCATCGCCATATCCACGGCCAGGTGGTGACCATCCACACCGATGCCGTCACCGAGACGGGTGCGGGATACCTGAGCCGCCACTACCGGAGCCGTTACAGCGATCCCCGCAGTGGTGAGTTCCTGGGTCCGGAACAGCAGTTCAGCGACACCTTTGCGCCACTGACCAGTGGCCACTGGACCTTGCGGGAGCGGTTGATCCGCTGTGACGGCAACGAGCAGAACTTCCGGTTTCTGGATCTGGAGCCCTTGGGGGCACAGGACTCCTGACCCAGAAGATATTGGCGGCGGGCGGCCAGGTGACGTTGGCCGGGATGACCACTCTCGGATCGCGACACCTGGGCCGCTTGGCGCTGACAGACGGAACCGTGGGAAGCGGCCCTGGAGGATGAGCGGGAGGAGAATGACTTGAGCGGTATGGTTGAGCAGGTCATGGTTGACGTGTTGTGCCAACTGCCCCAACGGCTCCACTGCGTTCCCACACTCAGCCAGAGTCCACTCCGGGGGGTCTCCTTCAAGACTCCAGAGCCTGGGTCGAGGTGGATGAAGGGGCCATTACCCACAACACCCGCTTGCTGCGCCGGAGGATTGGTCCCCATGTAAAACTCATGGCCGTGGTCAAGGCCAACGGCTACGGCCATGGGGACGGCGCCACGGCCAAAGCTGCCCGGGCGGGGGGCGCCGATGCCTTTGCGGTGGCCAGCCTGGCGGAAGCCGTCGGTCTCCGTCGCCAGGGGCTGCAGGAGCCCATTCTGGTGCTGGGCCACCTGAGCCTGATTGACGAGGCCCATGCCTGCCTGCGCTGGCGTTTGCTGCCCACCATCAGCACCCTGGACCAGGCCCGGTTGTTCCATACGGTGGCGAGTCGTTCGGGCGCCTGTCTGCCTGTCCACGTGAATCTGGACACAGGCATGACCCGCCTGGGTGTCCCATGGCAGGAGGGGACGGCATTGACTCAGGCAATCCTGCGCCTGGATGGCCTCCGGGTGGAGGGGATCTACTCCCACCTGGCTGCTGCCGATGCTGTTGATCCCGGCCTGACGCGGCAGCAGCAACAGCGTTTCGATCAGGTGCTGGCTGCGCTGACCAACGGACAACCCCCCAGGTTTTGCCGTCACTTGGCCAATTCCGCCGCCACCATGACCGATTCCGGCCTTCATTACGACATGGTGCGGGTTGGGCTGGCCCTCTACGGCCATGCTTCGGCAGAACACCTGGAGGGCAAACTGCCCCTGCAGCCCGCCATGGCCGTGCGGGCAAGGGTCACCATCCTCAAAACCGTTCCTGCCGGCACGGGGGTCAGCTACGACCACCGCTACCGCACGCAACGCCCCAGCCGCCTGGCGGTGGCGGCCATTGGCTATGCCGATGGTGTGCCACGGCTTCTGTCCGGCCGCATGGGTGTTCTCCATGGGGGGCGCCGGCTACCCCAGGTGGGTCCATCACCATGGATCAACTGATGATTGACGCCACCGACCATCCCCAACTGCATACAGGCGCGGTGGTCACCCTGCTGGGGAAGGATGGAGCCGCATCCATCAGCCCACGCCAGTGGAGCCGCACCTGTGGCACCATCCCCTGGGACATTCTTTGCGGCTTCTCCAGCCGTCTGCCCCGGTTACGGGCCGGCCATTCAACGGGGCATGGTGGCCAATTGACCATAAACTGATAGGCTGAAGTGCCACTGGAGAGGTGGCTGAGTGGTTGAAAGCGGCTCCCTGCTAAGGAGTTACAGGAGGCAACTTCTGTCGAGGGTTCGAATCCCTCCCTCTCCGTTCCTTCCGATCCCCGTCCTCAGCCCTTGGAAAAGCGCAGCGTCCGGGGACGCCCCCATGGACCCTCCACCTGGAGGCAGGGCTGATTGAGGGCCATGTGCCGCAGGATCCAGAACACCCGCTCCACCTGCTCCGGCGCCCCGATGGCCTGGGCAATTTCCGTAACCGTGCGGGGTGTGCCGTCCAGACGGGCCGCCACCTGTTTTTGCAGACTCAGCACAGCGGCGGCAGCCTTTTTGCCTGCTTCCACGCCGGGCTGGTGGTAGGCGTTGACGTTCACCAACTCCCCATAGAGCCCCACTGCCCGCTCAAACAGGGCCACCAGGGCCCCCAACTCCCGTGGGCCCAGGCGCTCCATGGTGATGGTGATGCTCTGGCGGCCGCCTTCGGTGAGGGCGGTGCGGGTGCCTTGGAGAAATCCGTCCAGCAGGTCCCCGGGGTTATCAGCCTCCTCCATCTCCATGTCGGAACCGGCGGCGGGATCCTTGAGGACTTCGATAAACGTGACGAAGAAATTATCGATTCCATCCCGAAGCTGCTGCACATAGGCGTGTTGATCGGTGCTGCCCTTGTTGCCGTAGACCGCAATGCCCTGATGCACCGCCACCCCGTCCCGGTCGCAGCGCTTGCCGAGGGATTCCATCACCAACTGCTGCAGGTAGCGGCTGAACACCTCCAGGCGGTCCCGATAGGGCAAAACCACCATGTCCCGCGCTCCCCGCCCTGAGCCGGCCACGAACCAACTGGCGGCCATGAGCGCAGCAGGGTTGCCGCAGAGCAAGGGCTCCCGGGTGACGCTGTCCATAGCCGCCGCCCCGCGAAGGAAGTCCTCCATCGGCACACCCGCCAGCAGACCGGGCAGCAGACCAACGGCAGAGGTAATGCTGGTGCGCCCACCCACCCAGTCATGGAGCGCGAAACGTCGCAGCCAGCCTTCCGAGGCGGCCTGCTGATCCAGCTTGCTGCCCGGCAGAGTAATGGCCACCGCCTGTGCCGGCCATTGCCCCCCCAACTGCTCCAGACAGCGGCGAGTCTGCACCATGCCGATGTGGGGTTCCGGGGTGCTGCCGGATTTGCTCACCACAATCACCAGGCTGGTCTTGAGTTGTTCCCCCAGTTCCCCATAGGTGCGCCCCATACCCTCCGGGTCCACGTTGTCAATAAAGTGGAACCGCAGGCCAACGCCGGTCTGCTGCAGGGCGTGAACGATGAGCAGGGGTCCCAACCCCGAGCCGCCGATCCCGATCCACACCACATCGGTGAAGGCCGCTCCGGCAGAGGTGGTGATGGACCCTTCCAGCACCCCCTGGGCAAAGGCGGCCATGGCTTGGCGCTGCTGCTGAAGCTCCTCGGTGATGGCGGGGTCCGGCGCCAGTGACGGGTTCCGCAGCCAGTAATGGCCCACCTGCCGCTGCTCGTCAGGATTGGCAATGCTCCCCTTCTCAAGGGCCGCCATGGCCGCAAAAGCCTGCTCAAAGCGCTGCTGAAGGCCGGTGAGCACGTCCGGGCTCAAGGCCATGCGACTGGCATCCAACCAAAAGCCCAATGCCTCGTCGTGCCAGAGCAACCCACAGAATCGCTCCCAGAGCTGCTGGTGGTTGGTGGTCTCAAGAGGGGGGAAGGAGGGGATTTGGGGAGCCAAGCTCATCCAGGCCACATGCCGGTTGACCCAACGCTAAGCCATATGGGCCCCCGGTCTTGCCCGCCCAAGGTGTGTTTTAGGGAAACTCCCCCGGGCAAGGCAAGGCGAACATCCTCGTCAGGCCGGCATCAGCCCACGCTCCAGACGTGCGCAGCCATCTCCACCAGGGGACGCACCAGGTCCGTCCCACAGAGGAACCAGGCAAAGGCGGCGCCGCCACAGCCCCCAAGCCACCAGCCACTGGCGAATTCCTCCCAGCCGGCTTTGGTGAACAGGTCGGCCGGTGGGTTGGGAATGGTGACGGAAGGAGGCTGCACCTTGGGAGCGCTGCCCGCGGTCCCGTAGAGGGACAAGGCAACGGTGAGCACGGTGACCAGGACCACCGTGTCCAACAGGCCGGCGGTGGCGGCCGCGTCGGTGGCCCTCAGGGCGCTGGTGATGGTCAGAGGGCCATAGAGGAAAAAGCCGTGGGCCATGCCCACCTCCAGACCACGGCGGTTGGGGGAGAGGCCTTGTCGGTATGCCGGTAAAGCATTCAGAAAGACCTTGATGAAGGCATTGGAATTGAAGGGGGTGGCCAGGTTCCCCACGGTGGGGTCCGCGACGGGGGTGACGGTCATGGTTGGCGAGGGAGACGTTAATCAGGAAACGCCGCAGACAAAGTGCGGCGGGGCGGCGGCAAAGTCGCCGGATCAGTCCGTGGATTCAACAACGGTGAACAGGATGCCCATGGCCACGAAAGCGCTGATGAGCACAAGGGGGATAAACACGGATGGCATCCACGCTGCGGCGTAGTCGCCAATGGTGAAATCAACAGTCATGCCGGACAGAGCAAAGGGCTGTTTCAATCATTGACAGCGCCCCGGTAGACTTGGGACAGTCTGGGGACCGCATGCCCACAATTGACGCCTCAAACCCTATAGGGGCCAGCATCGACGGCAGTGATCACAGCCTGGGGGTGATATAAAAGTTCAATCCCCTGTAGCTCCGGGGAAGAGGATAGGATTTCCCCATGAAGACCCTATTGCCTGCTGGTGTCGTCATCCTTCTTCTCGTGCTTCTCGTGGGAGCCGTTCTGGCGCTATGGCGCCGGCGGCCTTTGAGAACCCGGGGCCCATCCGGCCCACAACGCCCCAATGCTGCCGAGGTTGAGAATCCCGTTCAGGCAGAGGAAAGCTTTCCTCCCTCCCCTTCCGGCGAGCAACCGGCAACGGTTGAGGGGGTGGGGCGGATCCGGCCCATGGGTCCACAGCAACGGCGACAGATGCTGCGGTATTTGCAGTCCGCCTATGACAGGGGGGCACAGGCCCGGCTGGACGCCATGGAAGACATGGTGGTCTGGGGAGACCCTGCCTGTCTCCCCCTGCTGCGGC
>NZ_JENA01000089.1 GCF_000586015.1 Candidatus Synechococcus spongiarum SH4
TCACGGTGGCGGGGCTGATCTCCACCCGTTCGCTGTGGAGTTGCGCCTGGCTGAGGTCTTCCGTCCGCAGGGGCTGGAAGGTGCCCAGGCCCACATGGAGGGTGATGGCGGCACTGGCCACACCGGATGCCGCCAACTGCCGCCGCAACTCCCTGCTCAAGTGCAGACCCGCCGTGGGGGCCGCCACGGCGCCGGGACGGCGAGCATAGGTGGTCTGGTAGCGCTGCTCCTCCCGGCAGCCGGCCCGGATGTAGGGGGGTAAGGGAAGCTCTCCGTAGGCGTTCAGGAATTGCTCCATGGCCTCCAGTTCCGGGTTGGCAAAGCGCAGGAGACGGGGTCCGCCGTCACCGTGCCGATCCAGCACCTGCACCGCCGCGGACGGCTGCCCTGGGGGAGCCTGGATCTGCAGCCACTCTCCGGGCCGCACCCGCTGACCGGGCTTCACCAGGCCCAGCCAGGTGTTGCCGTGGTGGGGCTCCAGCACCAGGAGTTCCACCAGACCGCCACTGGCCCGGCGGGCCTTCAGGCGGGCCTTCAGCACACGGGTATCGTTCAGGATCAGCAGATCGCCGGGTCGCAGCAGGGCGGGCCACTGGGCCATGGTGGCGTCCCGCCAGCCTGCGCCGGGTTCCACGCAGAACAGTCGCGCACTGTGGCGCGGCTCCGCCGGCGCCTGGGCGATGGCCTCCTCCGGCAGGGTGTAGTCGTAGCTGGACAGGTGGTTGTCCTGGTTCATCCTCCTGCGGGCGCAGTGGTCCAATCCTGCCGGGAAGCCTTAGCCTGATGCATTGGCCGCCCACCATGCCGCCCACTGCCCAACAGCGCATCCTGCAGGTGACAGCCATGATCCCCAGGGGGACTGTCACCACCTATGGCCGTGTGGCGGAACTGGCGGGCTATTTTGGCGCCGCTCGACAGGTGGGTTGGGTGTTGCGCCGTCAGGATCCCGCCGACACAACCATCCCCTGGCACCGGGTGGTCAATGCCACTGGCGCCATCTCCATGAGCACCGGCCGCAACGGCTCCGACTGGATCCAGCGGGAGTTGCTGCTGGAGGAGGGCGTTCCGGTGGACCGGTCCGGCCGTTTGCCCCTGCGGGCCTACCTGTGGATGCCCGATCCTCTCCAAGTCCTCCAGGATCTGGCTGGTGACTAGGCCCATGTCTTCCCTGGACGTGTCCCTTCCCCGTTGGGTGGCCTGGAAGACGCTCCAGAGTGTGGCGGCTGGCGCCTTTGCCGACGTGGCCTTGGCGCGGGAGTTCCGGCGGCACGGCCGCCAGCTTGGCGCGGCTGACCGGGCCCTGGTCATGGAGCTGACCTATGGCAGCATTCGCCAGCGGCGCCTGCTGGATCGCTGGCTGGACCATTGCGGCGCCCGTCCCGCTCAACAGCAGCCGCCGCCGCTGCGCTGGCTGCTCCATCTGGGGCTGTATCAACTGCTCTTTGCCCACCGCATCCCCGAGGCGGTGGCCGTCAGCAGCACCGTTGAGCTGGCCAAAGCCCACGGCTTGGGACGTCTGAGCGCCGTGGTCAACGGCCTCTTGCGGGCGGTTGTGCGTTGTCGCCAGCGGCAGGAGGAGCCGCCACTACCTCGGCAGCCCACCGCCCGCTTCGCAGCCCGGTACTCCCTGCCGGACTGGCTGGCAGACCTGCTGCTGCAATGGCTGCCGGAGCCGGAAGCCGCGGCGTTTGCGGCGCTGATCAACCGGCCGCCCCATCTGGATCTGCGGGTCAATCGGCTACGGGCCACAGTGGACCAGGTGCAGGCTGCATGGGGGGCGGTGGACCAGTCCCTGGCGCCCATTGCCATGGCGCCCCAAGGTTTGCAGATCCCCCAGGGGGTGGGGGCCATGGCCCGGCAGCCTGGCTACAGCACGGGCCAGTGGTGTGTGCAGGACCGGGCCGCCCAACTGGTGGCGCCCCTGCTTCAGCCCCAACCCGGCCATGTGGTGGTGGACATGTGTGCAGCCCCCGGTGGTAAGACAACCCATGTGGCCGAGCTGATGGGGGATCAAGGCCGGATCATTGCCGTTGATCGCTCCGCAGCGCGGCTGCAGCGCCTGCAACGTAACGCCCGGCGCCTGGGATTGCAATCCATCCAGACCCGGTGTGCCGATGCCCGCGCCCTGCCCCGTCTCCATGGCTGTGCCGACCGTGTTCTCCTGGATGCCCCCTGTTCAGGTCTGGGCACGTTGGCCCGCCATGCCTGCGCCCGCTGGCGCCTGAACCCGGCGGCCATTGAGGAGTTGCAGGCGCTGCAGGGGCAACTCCTCAACGAGGCGATTCAACTGGTTCGCCCCGGCGGACGGCTTGTCTATGCCACCTGCACGGTTCACCCCGGGGAGAACCAAGCCCAAATTGACGCCTTGCTCAACCGGCATCCCCATTGGCGCCAATGCCCGTTGCCGGAGTCGTTGCAGGAACTCTGTGGCCACGGCGCCCAACTCCGGCTCTGGCCCCAGCGCCATGGCTGTGACGGATTTTTTGCCGTAGCCCTTGAGCCGGTGACCGCCATTGGGACGTGAGGCTGGGCCTTGCCGTTCAGCCTTGAAACGGTGGGATGTCCCCCAGGTCGAATTCGTTGGTCTCCGGATCAAGGGGGCGTAACGGCGGCGGCTGAGAGGGTGGGGGTGAGGGCCACACCACAGGGGTCTGCCGTTGGCCCCCGGTCTCGCCGCCGTTGTCTCCATGGGGGCTCCCCGGGATTGCCTGTGGTTGGGGCGCCCCAGGAGCAGGGGAGGCGAAGGGTGTTGACTCCTGGTGGCCCCAGGGCAGGATTCTCAGGTTTTGCACCTCCTGGCGCTTCATGGTTTGCCCTATGGATTCCGGCAGAGGCGGGAAGTCCTGCCGGGAAGTGTGGCTACAACCGGCAGCATGAACTGTTTCCAGGTCCAGGCGGCTTCCCCGCTCACCTGTTTGGTATCACGCTCATCGTCGTAGCCATACCAGACGCCCGTAGTCAACTGGGGAATCGAACCAATGAACCAAAGATCACGGTTCCTCTGGGATGTGCCCGTCTTGCCCGCCACGGGACGTTGGTCCGGAAGTTGGGCAGCAATGCCTGTGCCGGATTTCACCACCCCCTGAAGCATCCACACCATGGTGTCGGCCACCTGGGCGTTCAGAACCCGTCGACCGGATCGTCCGTCCCGCTCGCCGTTCCATAACTCCTCCCCATCCGGTCCGGTAACGGTCAGGAAGGGGGTGGGGGCGCGATAGACGCCCCGATTGTTCACGGCGGCGTAGGCCGTGGTCATGTCCAGAAGCGTCTGCTCATAGGCCCCCAGCGCCAGGGGCCAGTAGCGGCCCAACTCCCCTTGCAGCCCCAGGGCCTGAGCGGTTTCAATGACCGGATCAGCGCCGATGCGGGCCATGGCCTGCACGGCGACGGTGTTGACCGAGCGGCTGAGTGCGGTCCTCATGGTGATGGGACCAAAATACTTGTCGCCGAAGTTTCTGGGGCAGTACTCGCCAAAGCATGTGGGCTGATCAAGGAACACCGTGCTGGGGTTCAGTCCCTCCCGTAGAGCAGCGGTGTACACAAATAACTTGAAGGTGGAGCCAGGGGAGCGAAGCGCCTGGGTGGCGCGGTTGAACTGACTGTCATAGAAGCTCTGCCCACCCACCATGACCCGCACCTGGCCTGTGGCCGGGTCCATGGCCACCAGGGCTCCTTGAATTTCCTCCCCTGGGCGATGGTCTTTCATCACCTGCCGGGCATGGCGTTGCCAATCCAGGTTGAGGGTGGTGCGAATGGTGAGACCACCCCGCTCAACTTGATCCAGGCTGAGGACTTTGGGCAGTTCCCGCTCGACCCATTCCGTGAAGTAGGGCGCTGCACTGGCAAAGTGCTTAGGTTCCGCCGGCGTCAGGTTGAGGGGTGTGGCATTGGCCTGGCGCTCTTCCTCCCTGGTGATAAAGCCCGCTTCCCGCATGTTCTGGAGGACGGACCGCCGCTGTCGCTGGGCCAGATCGGGACTGACGAGAGGGGAATAGACGGAGGGCGCCGGGGGAAGACCGGCAATGAGGGCCGCCTCCGGCAAGGTCAGTTGTTCGGGGCGCTTGGAGAAATACACCCAGGCCGCATCCGCGGCCCCGTAGGCATTGGACCCCAGGTAGACGTTATTGACGTATTGCTCAAGAATTTTCTCCTTGCTGAGTTGGCGTTCCAGCTTGAGGGCCAGGAGCGCTTCTTTCACCTTGCGAACCAGGGTTTGCTCCTGGCTCAGGAACACCATCCGGGCCAACTGCTGGGTGATGGTGCTGGCCCCTTCCCGAATCCCCCGTTGTTGCACGTTGCTGACCAACGCCCGGGCCACCCCCCAGCCGTCAATGCCCCCATGCTCATAAAACCGGCGATCCTCCGCGGCAACAAAAGCCTGCTTGAGTTGTTCGGGCACCTGACCGTCGGGGATTTTGTCCCGGGTGACGGGGCCTTGCTGCTGAATGATCTGCTCATTCAGATCCAGCAACGTGATGGTTTGGGGGCGGTGAAAACTGCCCAGTTCCTGCACGTCCGGCAACTGGGAATCTGCCATGTCGATTGCTGCCCCCAGGCCCGCCGCCCCCAGAACCCCAAGGGCCAGGCCTACGGCTGCGGTTCGGCCCAGCTTATGCTGCTGGGAAAGTCTGGGGTGCGCCACGCGAAGAGGGGGAGGGCAGCGGAGCGATCAGGGAAGCCAAGGGAGATCCACCCTAGGCCAGGGCCAGGGTGCTGTGCCCCAGCGCCACGGCGCTGACCAACATGCCCAGCACCAGGAACGGTTGGGCGCTGGCCTGGTATTGCACATCAAAGCGCAATGGATCCCGCAGCAGCCAGATGTCTTGAAACACCATCTGGGGAATGATCAACAGCACAAGGACGGCGCCCGCCAAATGCTGTCCCAGGGCCATGAGCACCACGGCGATGAGAAGCTGAAACCCGTCCATCAAGGCGGCAGACACCCAACTGGCCGTCTGGGGACCCAGCAGCACGGGGAGAGACTGAAGTCCCAACTGACGATCTCCCGCAATGCTCTTGAAATCATTCACCACGGCAATCCCCAGCCCCGCCAGGCTGTAGACCAGGGTCAAGCCGATGATGGGCCAACCAAGGTGGCCGAACAGGGCCTGCCCGGCCCACCAGGGCAAGGCAATGTAGCTGGCGCCCAGGGCGTAGTTGCCCAGCCAGCCGTTCTGCTTGAGCTTGATGGGGGGCGCAGAGTAGCAGATGCTCACCAGGGATCCCCCCAGGGCCAGGAAGAAGAGGGTGGGGGTGGCGTGCTCTGCCCAGCGGTCCAGGCCCCAGGCCAGGGCCAGGCCGCCAACCAGCAGAACGATGACCTGCACCCTGACTTGAATCAGGGAAATGGCCCCGGAGGGGATGGGACGGTAGGGCTCGTTGATGGCGTCAATGTCCCGGTCGTAAAAATCATTGATGGTCTGGGTGAAGCCCGCCATCAGGGGGCCACTGAGGGCCATGCACAGCAGAACCGCCACCAGGTTGTCCCAGCGCCACTGGAAGTTGCCGGAGGCGGCGGCGCCGCAGAGTACGCCCCAGATCAGGGGAATCCAGGTGATGGGCTTCATCAACTGGAGCCGGATGACCCAGACGTTGCGGCCGCGGGATGCTTCCTTCATGCCCAGCAACTGCCGGGCGTCCGTGGTTTGTCCCATCAGACCGGGGCAATTTCGTCGTCAAAGAACCAGCAGGAACTGCCGTCGGGGAAGGTAACCACCACGCCAACGCCACTGCCGTCCGTCATCTGAAAGCCCGTGACTTCACCGATGTTGTTGGCTTGCAATTTGTTCAACAGATCCTGGGGAATGCGTTCACGCACACGGGTGACCTTGACGGTTGTGCCGAGGTCGATGGCCGCCTGAGACATGGAGTTGCGGATCACGGGGTGCATTAGCCACCTTAAATGCCTATTCTCTCCACGTGGCTGATCCTGAGGCGCCGATTCCACGATGGTTGCCAAACGCATTGTTCCCTGTCTGGACGTGGCGGCAGGACGGGTGGTCAAGGGGGTCAACTTTGTCGGCCTCCGGGATGCGGGGGATCCGGTGGCGCTGGCCAGCCGCTACGACCGGGCTGGAGCCGATGAACTGGTCTTCCTGGACATCACCGCCAGCCATGAGGACCGCCGCACCCTGGTGGACCTGGTGCAGCGCACGGCCGAGACGGTCTATGTGCCGTTCACGGTGGGGGGCGGCATCCGTGACCTGAAGGGCATTACGG
>NZ_JENA01000090.1 GCF_000586015.1 Candidatus Synechococcus spongiarum SH4
AACCTTGAGCGAATGGCGGGCAACAGTTCACTGTTCAACACCACCACCACACCAACAAGCGCCAAGCCCAGGCCACAGCCCACCAGAACAATCAACCAGTCGCCCTTATCCTTGCCTTGCCCGGCCCGTGCTTTTTGTTGTGGAGCTGCCGCCTCCGGCCTCCCTGCGCTCGGCTGCCTGCGTTGCTTCTGGGGTGTGCCGTAGGAGGGGCTGGGGGCCTGGACGGCTTTCCCGGACCGGGGTTGAGGTTGATGGGCTGGCGGCTCTCCTCCTCCCAGAAATGCCTTGCAGGCCTGGATCATGGGCTCGGGGTCAACATCTACCGCCACTGCCGCCTTGCGGTACATGCTCATCACATAGGGAATCTCCGGAAGCATGCCGTTCTCACCAGCCTCCAAGGCGCGGATGAAATGGACCGGCAGGAATAATTTTTCAGATAGCTGCTTTTGCGTCCATCCTTTGGCCTCACGCCCAGCCAAAAGGTGCTGACCGTAGGCTCTCAGATCCAAGCCTTCCGGGAACCGCATGGTGAACGGGTTGTCACGAGAGACGCCACTATAGCCGGAGGAAGGGGCGCCCACAGGGATCCAGCGGCCCGCCCTCAACGGAGCCGGGCAGGCATCGTCGCCGACCCTCAGGACTTTGCCGGAATCTTGCCGCGGGTAAGACAGCGAAGCTTGCGCAGAGCTTTGAGTTCCACCTGCCGTACGCGCTCACGGGAGACCTCCAGCATGCGGCCGGTGTCGGCCAAGGTGCATCGCCGTTCCCCATCCAGACCAAAGCGCAACTTGAGCACTGTGCGCTCCTGCTCGCTCAGGGTTTCCAGGCAGCGGCCCAGTTCCTCGTAGTGGAGACGTTGCTCCACCAGTTCCAGGGGTTGGGCCGTGGTGAGGTCGGCCACCAGTTCCGTGAGCAGGCTCCGGTCCTCCTCACTGCCCACGGGGGTATCCAGACTGGAGGTGGTGAGGGCCTGGCGCATGAGGCTGTCCAACTCCTCCACCGGTATCTTGAGCGCAAGGGCCACCTCGGACCGGCTGGGCATGGCCCCCTGCTTCTGCGCCAGATCCGTGGTGACCTTGCTGATGGCCGAGAGTCGTTCCCCCAGGTAGAGGGGCAGGCGAATGGTGCGGGACTGGCAGGCGATGGAGCGGGTCATGCTCTGGCGAATCCACCAGAAGGCATAGGTGGAAAACTTGTAGCCGCGAGTGGGGTCGAATTTCTCCACGGCTCGCTCCAGCCCCAGGGAGCCCTCCTGGATCAGATCCAGGAGATCCATGCCCTTGCCCTGGTATTTCTTGGCGATGCTCACCACCAGGCGCAAGTTGGCCTTCATCATCCGCTGCTTGGCCCGTTGGCCAATGCGGAGATACCGCTGCTCCTGGCGATTCAACTCCCGCTCCTGACCCAGCGTCTGCAACAACACCATCTTCTGCACCCGATTGCCCAATTCAATTTCTTCGGCCGGGCTCAGCAGAGGAATACGTCCGATGGAAGACAGATACCAACTGATGGAGTCGGAACCAGAACCGGTCTGTCGTTTGGACCGATTCTCTGTTGAGGCGGAGACTCCCATGGAGGACACCATGGACACACGGAATTGCTGACAAAAACCTTCCTTGATTAACCACAATCTCCACCACGCTTTCATTAATGCTTTAGATTGATGCGTGGAAACACACACATTCTTTATCAGGTCAATCCTTATTTGTCAGGTTGGCGAAGGCGCTTGGCCACCATCGGGGGAGACGGGTGTTTCCAACCCTCCCGCACCAGTTGCCGGGCGGCATGGAGATGATCAAGGGCGGCGCCCGCCAACCGGCCATGGTCGAGATCTCCCGCGGCAGCGGCCATGGCGCCCCGGCCGGCGGCAAAGCCCGCCAGCACGTCCCCCAGGCCAGCCCGGGCGGCGGTGGGAACCCCCTCCAACAACTGCCAACAGCGTCCGTCCGGCGCGGCAACGGCTGTGCGTGGACCCTTGAGCAACACTGTAACCCCGGCAATCCGGGCGGCGGCGGCGGCCCGCTCCGGATGGTCCCCATGGGGGCAGGCGGGGAAGAGACGATCAAATTCCCGGATGTGGGGGGTGATCCAGGTGGGTCCATGGCGCCCCCGCAGCCATGCCGCCGCTTCACCCTCCGGCATGGTGGCCAACCGATTGAGCCCGTCGGCATCCAGCACCAGCAATCCGGCAAACCTCTGCAGGGGCTCCCAGGCCTGGGCTACAAAGGGGGCGGAATCCATGCCCGGTCCCAGTAGAACGGCGTCATACCGGCCCAGATCAGGGAGTTGGCGCCACACCAGCGGTCCCGGCTCCAGAGGTGGGGACAGATCCACCCCTGCGTTCAGCACATGGGGATAACCGTCACTCACCCGGTGGGCCACGTCCGGCGCCATGGCGATGGCGATGGCGCCAACTCCACTGGCATCAGCCCCGGCCGTGGCCAGCACAGCGGCGCCCGGGTAGCGTTGACTGCCCGCCAGCAACAACACCCTGCCCCGGCCGTATTTGTCCGCTGCCGCGGACGGTTCGGGCCATGGCGCCGTGGCGCGATCCGCGGCAGTCACACCACAGGGGAGGGGTCCCTGCTCCTGAATCAGGTCCAGCGCCCAGCCGGGTACGCCAAAGTCGATACGCTCCAGTTGTCCCACCACGTCCAAGGCATCGGCCTGCAACAGGCCCCGCCTGTAAAGACCCAGGCAGAAGGTGCGCTGGCTGTGGAAGCAAGCCCCCAGCGGTCGCCCGTGGCGATCATCCAGGCCGCTGGGCACATCCACGGCCCAGACCCACTGCCCCGCCAACCGGGCCCCATGGGCCAATGCAGCCAGTGGAGCCGGCAAAGGTCGGGACTGGGCCAGACCAAACAGGGCGTCAACCCAAAGCTGGTCCCGGCCCGGCGTGGGGGGCTGTGGCAGGCGGGGCACACCCAGCTTCTCCAGGTACTGCAGGTGGGCGGCAGTGAGGGGCTTGTGGCGGGGAAACGGGCTCCAAACCGCCACGTCCCGGCCCGCCATATGAAGTTCCCGGGCCAGAACGGCTCCATCCCCACCGTTGTGGCCAGGCCCGATCAGGACCACCACGGGCCGGCTGTGGTCCCGGCCCCCATCAGCGGCGCTCAGCAACTCCAGCACCCGGCGGCTGACGGCCAGGGCCGCCTTTTCCATCAGGGCGGCCTGGGGCATTCCCGCGCTGAACATTGCCTGCTCAACGGTCTGCATCTGCCGGGGGTACGCCAACAGATGGGCGGCGTCCGCAACAGGCCATTGGCGGTCTGGCCCGTGATCCATGCACTGTGTCCTCCAGAATCAGACCATCATGGGATGAATTCCCCAGCCCCAGCCATGACCAGGACCATGGGGTTCAACCACCCCACCCCATCCACCACAAACCCTCCCAGCACCGACCCTCCCAGCACCGAAGGGGGCCGCCGCGCCCTGGAGTTGCTGCGGCAATGGCCGGGAGAACACCGTGTTGCCGTGGGGCTGTCCGGTGGCGTAGACAGTTCTCTCGCCGCTGCTCTGCTGCAGGAGGCCCAGTGGTCCGTTACCGGCGTGACCCTCTGGCTGATGAAGGGGCGCGGGGCCTGTTGCTCCGACGGGTTGGTGGATGCGGCCGGAGTCTGTGAACAACTGGGGGCGCCCCATCACATCCTGGATGCTCGCCAGACCTTTCAGCAGGAGGTGATGGATCCTCTGGTGGAGGGCTATGGCCAGGGCGTCACCCCCCTCCCCTGCTCCCGCTGCAACCGCCACGTGAAGATGGCCCTGCTGCTGGATTGGGCGGAGCGGGAGATGGGCATCTCCCGGCTTGCCACCGGTCACTATGCCCGCCTGCGCCGTCACCCTGACAGTGGCCGCATGGAACTGCTGCGGGGGCGGGACCGCCAGAAAGATCAAAGCTATTTCCTCTATGACCTGCCCCAGGAGCAGTTGGAGCACTTGGTGTTTCCCCTAGGGGAACTGAGGAAGGCGGAAACCCGCGCCGAGGCTCAACGCCATGGCCTGCGCACCGCCGCCAAGCCGGAAAGCCAGGACCTCTGCCTGGTGGAGCGCCACGGCTCCATGGCGGCTTTTCTGGAGACCCACTTGCCGCCCCGGCCCGGGAAGATCGTGCTGCGGGACGGTACGGTGGTGGGGTCCCACAACGGCGTGCAGCACTTCACCATTGGTCAGCGCCGTGGTCTGGGGGTGGCATGGCATGAGCCCCTCCACGTGGTGAAGCTGGACGGGGCCATGAACCATGTGGTGGTGGCGCCCCGCAGTGAAGCCATGCGCAGGGATTGTGTTGTGGCCGCCATCAACTGGGTGTCCATCCCGCCAGCGGCGGCGCCCATGGAGGTGCAGGTGCAGGTGCGCTACCGCAGCGAACCCGTCACCGCCCGGTTGAGTCCCAACGGCGCCACCCAGGCCAGGCTGGTGTTCGAGACACCGCAGTTTTCCATTACCCCCGGCCAGGCGGCAGTCTTCTATGGGGAAGACGTGCTGCTGGGGGGTGGGCTCATCCAGCGGGCAATGGACTAGGGTGGAAATTGTGAAGGATGTATCGGGGCGTAGCGCAGCTTGGTAGCGCGCTTGCTTTGGGAGCAAGATGTCGCAGGTTCAAATCCTGTCGCCCCGATTCCGTCCATCCAAGGGATGAGCGTGGCCCTCTTCCCCCCACCAACCTCAAGTAATCACGGTGGGTGCAGCCATGCCCGTGCGTTGACGGATGCCCGCCAACTGGTCGGCGCCACGGATCAGCGGCGCCAGGGCCGTCTGGGGGTCCAGGTTCAGCACACCGCTGCTGGGCTCGTAACGCTCCAGATAGAGCCGCAGGGTGGCCCCACGGGTGCCGGTGCCGGAAAGACGGAAAATCATGCGGCTGCCACCCTCCAGCAGGATCCGTAAACCCTGACGGCTGCTGGTGGAGCCGTCCACCGGGTCGGTGTAGGAAAACTCGTCCGCCCGGTCAATCCTGTCCCCCGCCAGGGCCTGGCCCGCCAGCGTGGGCAACCGGTCCCGTAACGCCCCGTACAACTCCGCCGCCGCCGTCTGCTCCACCCCCTCGTAGTCATGGCGGGAGTAGTAGTGGCGCCCGTAGACGGCCCAGTGGCGATCCATCAGAGTGGCCACCGAGCACCGCTCCGCCGCCAGAATGGACAGCCAGAACAGCACCGCCCAGAGACCGTCCTTTTCCCGCACGTGGTCCGAGCCGGTGCCGAAGCTCTCCTCGCCACAGACGGTGATCCTGCCCGCGTCCAGCAGCGTCCCGAAAAACTTCCAACCGGTGGGGGTTTCATAGCAGGGGATGGCCAGTTGCTCGGCCACCACGTCCACCGCGGCGCTGGTGGGCATGGAGCGGGCCACGCCAGCCAGGCCTTGCCGATAGCCCTTCACCTGGGTGGCATGGGCGGCGAGCACCGCCAGGCTGTCGCTGGGGTTCACGAAACACCTGCGGCCCAGGATCATGTTGCGGTCCCCATCCCCATCACAGGCCGCCCCGAACGAGAACTCATCCCCCTGCAACAACGCATCCGCCAGGGGTTTGGCATAGGTGAGGTTGGGATCAGGGTGGCCACCACCGAAGTCCTCCAGGGGCAGGCCATGGCGCACTGTGCCGGCGGGCAAGGCCAGCAGGTCTTCAAAAATCCGCCGGGCATAGGGTCCCGTCACCGCATGGAGAGCGTCAAAGGTGATGGGGAACCCGCCGCTGCCGAGGAAATCCCGCAGTTGATCAAAGTCAAACAACTGCTGCATCAGCGCCACGAAGTCCTCCACCCCGTCCACCACCTCCACGGCCATGGTCCCCAGTTGATGGCGGCCTGGCCGATCCAGGGGAATCGCCTCCGCCTCCACAACGGCGTAGCCCTGCAGGGCCAGTGTGGCCTCATGAATGGCGTTGCTCAACTGCTCTGTGGCCGGGCCGCCGTTGGCGCCGTTGACCTTGACCCCGAAGTCCTCCTCCGGTCCGCCGGGGTTATGGCTGGCGGAAAGGATGATGCCGCCAACGCAGCCGGGGCTGGTGCGGATGAGATGGGAGGCGGCCGGTGTGGAGAGGATGCCGTCCGTGGCGGCAATGACCCGCCCCACCCCATGGGCGCAGGCCATGCGCAGGATCACGTCAATAGCCTGGCGGTTACCGTAGCGGCCA
>NZ_JENA01000091.1:0-5000 GCF_000586015.1 Candidatus Synechococcus spongiarum SH4
TCCGCCCTGGATCAGGAACGGTGTGGGGCAGGGGGTGACTGACGGGGAACTCGCTTGAGCAGAACGAGGATACCGCAAGCGGTTCAGTAGTCCTGGTTGAATTCGGCAGGAGTGTCTGTAAGGCTGCACACCACGGACTCTTCGTCTGTCATTTCCGCAACTCTGACCACAGGACGCCCCATCTTTTTCAGCACGTCCACATCAGCCATGGTCTGGCAGCGGGCGATCAAGGCGCCCTGTTCGTCGTAGCAGCAGAAAAACTTCACAGAAGACTCCAACTCCTTGCACAGTATGGCAGCGGATCCGGGGGCCTGCCAACGACTTGGCCACATCCGCCGCCGTGATTTTGGATCTGGGGGGCAGAGGCTTGGGCTACCGGCAAGGGAGAAGCCAGGCTGCGGACCAGGAGTCCGCACTTGGCCCATGGAGAGCGAACTCTGGCGCTTGGCTGGCCCAGGTCAGTCCATGCTCACATGCTTCGGCCAAACCTATGGACGGCGCTCAATCGGACCTGTGGCGGATGGGAGGGATTCGGGTGGGCATGCCTGGGCACAGAAGAAACCTGAGCACCTTGTGCAGGCCGCCTTTCCCGCGCCTGCCACCCTTCTACTTGTATGACAGATGGATTAGTGGCACACAACCCGCTGCAATGTGCCGGATCCTGGGTGCTACCTTTTCTTGGTGCTCATCGGCGTCCATCTTTTGAAGACGCTGTGAGCAGTACCTAGACAATCCAGTTCAGGAATCTTGCTCTGTCCTATGCCCTGAAGCGTTCGGCACTCGTTCAGTTTGCCGTCCTTCACCCATGGGCAATGTGCAGAGTGGAGGTCCCGTCAAGAATTTTTGAAGCTTTCAAGCCTCGCTTTGAAAGCTTCCTGCCGGATCTGAGTCATCCGGGATGAGTTGTGAGATCATGCTTTGCTGATTCAATAACTCAGCTCTCGCACCCCTTAACGGGTGATCTTTGGTTGCTTGTCTGATCAAGTAGTTAAAGATAACTCACTTTGCGAGTCTTTATTTTTAAGACTCAAAAGGAAGTGAGCCAAAACGGAGAGTTTGATCCTGGCTCAGGATGAACGCTGGCGGCGTGCTTAACACATGCAAGTCGAACGAACCTTCGGGTTAGTGGCGGACGGGTGAGTAACGCGTGAGAATCTGCCCTCAGGAGGGGGATAACAGTTGGAAACGACTGCTAATACCCCATATGCCGAGAGGTGAAACGAATTTCGCCTGGGGATGAGCTCGCGTCTGATTAGCTTGTTGGTGGGGTAACGGCTTACCAAGGCTTCGATCAGTAGCTGGTCTGAGAGGACGATCAGCCACACTGGGACTGAGACACGGCCCAGACTCCTACGGGAGGCAGCAGTGGGGAATTTTCCGCAATGGGCGCAAGCCTGACGGAGCAACGCCGCGTGAGGGATGGAGGCCTTTGGGCTGTAAACCTCTTTTCTCAAGGAAGAAGACCTGACGGTACTTGAGGAATAAGCCACGGCTAATTCCGTGCCAGCAGCCGCGGTAATACGGGAGTGGCAAGCGTTATCCGGAATTATTGGGCGTAAAGCGTCCGCAGGCGGCCGTTTAAGTCTGTTGTTAAATCGTGGAGCTCAACTCCATCACGGCAATGGAAACTGTTCGGCTTGAGTATGGTAGGGGCAGAGGGAATTTCCGGTGTAGCGGTGAAATGCGTAGATATCGGGAAGAACACCAGTGGCAAAAGCGCTCTGCTGGGCCATTACTGACGCTCATGGACGAAAGCCAGGGGAGCGAAAGGGATTAGATACCCCTGTAGTCCTGGCCGTAAACGATGAACACTAGATGTTGGGGGAATCGACCCCCTCGGTGTCGTAGCTAACGCGTTAAGTGTTCCGCCTGGGGAGTACGCACGCAAGTGTGAAACTCAAAGGAATTGACGGGGGCCCGCACAAGCGGTGGAGTATGTGGTTTAATTCGATGCAACGCGAAGAACCTTACCAAGGCTTGACATCCTGCGAATCTCTAAGAAATTAGAGAGTGCCTTCGGGAACGCAGTGACAGGTGGTGCATGGCTGTCGTCAGCTCGTGTCGTGAGATGTTGGGTTAAGTCCCGCAACGAGCGCAACCCACGTTTTTAGTTGCCAGCATTCAGTTGGGCACTCTAAAGAGACTGCCGGTGACAAACCGGAGGAAGGTGTGGACGACGTCAAGTCATCATGCCCCTTACGCCTTGGGCTACACACGTACTACAATGCTGCGGACAAAGAGTAGCGATCTTGCGAAAGTTAGCTAATCTCGTAAACCGTGGCTCAGTTCAGATCGTAGGCTGCAACTCGCCTACGTGAAGGAGGAATCGCTAGTAATCGCAGGTCAGCATACTGCGGTGAATACGTTCCCGGGCCTTGTACACACCGCCCGTCACACCATGGAAGTTGGCCATGCCCGAAGTCGTTACTCTAACCGTTTGGAAGAGGGCGCCGAAGGCAGGGCTAATGACTGGGGTGAAGTCGTAACAAGGTAGCCGTAGCGGAAGCTGCGGCTGGATCACCTCCTAACAGGGAAACACAACTGACTTTAATGGCTAAGCTCTTTACATGCTAGCCTAAAGTCTTGTCATCTCTATGGTCGATCGGTATCTCCTGTGGAATGGAAATATCCATTCTCATCTGGATTCCTGAACTTGTCTTGGTCAATCACGATGAGATTCGTGGGCCATTAGCTCAGGTGGTTAGAGCGCACCCCTGATAAGGGTGAGGTCCTTGGTTCAAGTCCAAGATGGCCCATCGTTACTAGGGGGTTTAGCTCAGCCGGTAGAGCGCCTGCTTTGCAAGCAGGAAGCCAGCGGTTCGAATCCGCTAACCTCCACTGGCAAACTCTCTGAGTTTGTCTTTACGAATCAATTCGTTATTTGACTAGAATCTTGAAAACTGCATAGATTGAGTCTAGAAGAGCATCTCATAGACATTTGATTCTATTGAGATTAAAAGTAAACTAGTATAGTTTGCTTTGTCAAGCTACAAAGGGCTCACGGTGAATACCTTGGCACGTAGAGGCGATGAAGGACGTGACTACCTGCGATAAGTCTCGGGGAGCGGGAAGTAAGCTTTGATCCGGGAATTTCCGAATGGGGCAACCCTGGGGCAACCCAACGGCTAGCTGAATTCATAGGCTAGTTCGAGTCAACCCAGCAAACTGAAACATCTTAGTAGCTGGAGGAAAAGAAAGTAAAAACGACTCCCCTAGTAGCGGCGAGCGAAACGGGATCAGCCTAAACCAATCATTTCGATGGTTGGGGTTGTGGGACAGCAACGTGGATCAGGAATTCTAGAAGAAGCGTTTGAATGACGCACCATAGAGGGTGATAGTCCCGTATTCGAAAGATGAACTGGCCTAGCTGTATCCCGAGTAGCACGGAGCACGTGAAATTCCGTGTGAATCTGCGAGGACCACCTCGTAAGGCTAAGTACTACTGCGTGACCGATAGCGTACAGTACCGCGAGGGAAAGGTGAAAAGAACCCCAGGAGGGGAGTGAAACAGAACATGAAACCGTGAGCCTACAAGCAATGGGAGCCCGACTGATCGGGTGACCGTGTGCCTGTTGAAGAATGAGCCGGCGACTTATAAGCACTGGCAGGTTAAGAGGCTAATCTCGGAGCCACAGCGAAAGCGAGTCTGAATAGGGCGATAGTCAGTGTTTATAGACCCGAACCCGGGTGATCTAACCATGGACAGGATGAAGCTTGGGTGACACCAAGTGAAGGTCCGAACCGACTGATGTTGAAAAATCAGCGGATGAGCTGTGGTTAGGGGTGAAATGCCAATCGAACCCGGAGCTAGCTGGTTCTCCCCGAAATACATTGAGGTGTAGCGTCTAGTGCTTAAGCAGGGGGGTAAAGCCACCGTTTCGGTGCGGGCTGCGAGAGCGGTACCAAATCGAGACGAACTCTGAATACCCTGTATGTAACTAGGCAGTCAGACTGTGGGGGATAAGCTTCATAGTCAAGAGGGAAACAGCCCAGACCGCCAGCTAAGGTCCTTGAGTCACTACTAAGTGGTAAAGGAGGTAAGATTGCATAGACAACCAGGAGGTTTGCCTGGAAGCAGCCATCCTCAAAGGAGTGCGTAATAGCTCACTGGTCGAGCGATCTTGCGCCGAAAATGAACGGGACTAAGTAGTGTACCGAAGCTGCGGATTCTTTGAATGGTAGGGGAGCGTTCTATGTGGATTGAAGCGTTAGCGAAAGCGGGCGTGGACTGCATAGAAGTGAGAATGTCGGCTTGAGTAGCGAAAACATAGGTGAGAATCCTATGCCCCGAAACCCTAAGGGTTCCTCTGTCAAGCTCGTCTGCAGAGGGTTAGTCAGGACCTAAGGCGAGGCCGAAAGGCGTAGTCGATGGACAACAGGTCAACATTCCTGTACTGGTTGCTGTTTGGGCAGGTGGACGGAGAAGGCTAAGCGATCCGGATGTTGGTTACCGGTTCAAGCGTTCGAGGCTTTGAAGGGCGGTGAAAACGCTCTGAGCTAAGGCGTGAGTACGAGTTCTTACGAGAGCGAAGTCGCTGATGTCATGCTTCCTAGAAAAGACCTTAGTCCGTTAAGCAGCAGCTACCTGTACCCGAAACCGACACAGGTAGGGTGGTAGAGTATACTAAGGGGCGCGAGTTAACTCTCTCTAAGGAACTCGGCAAAATGGCCCCGTAACTTCGGGAGAAGGGGTGCCACCGTCAGGTGGCCGCAGTGAAGAGTCCCAGGCGACTGTTTACCAAAAACACAGGTCTCCGCTAAGTCGCAAGACGATGTATGGGGGCTGACGCCTGCCCAGTGCCGGAAGGTTAAGGAAGCTGGTTAGCCTTGCGAAGCTAGCGACCGAAGCCCCGGTGAACGGCGGCCGTAACTATAACGGTCCTAAGGTAGCGAAATTCCTTGTCGGGTAAGTTCCGACCCGCACGAAAGGCGTAACGATCTGGGAGCTGTCTCGGAGAGAGGCTCGGCGAAATAGAATTGTCTGTGAAGATGCGGACTAC
>NZ_JENA01000092.1 GCF_000586015.1 Candidatus Synechococcus spongiarum SH4
CTCCCCTTGCCGACCCTTTTTTTGCTTTTGGGAGGAGGCCTTGCCGGCCTTGGACTTTTTCTTCAGCCCCGACCTGCTCGACCGTGACCGGCTTGGGGTAGCGGCGGCGGATTGATCCGCAGCGGACGGGGATTTGGCTGAGGCGCCTGATCCATCAGCCTCAACCATTTCAAGGAGGGTGGCCTTGGGCTTGTGGGCATAGCCCTTGATGCCCCGGTCCCTGCATAGATCCTTCAACTCAACAACCGTTAGATCTTTGAGGGACTTGTCCGACAGCTTGGCTGCAGGCGACTTGCTGGTCATGGTTGCTCTGTACAGAAATCCATTCTAGGTCCGCCCGCCAACACGTGGTCTAAAATGAATCAGTGGCTTTTCATCGGGCCTGCTGCAGGCCCTAGCTGTGCATGCGCGGTTGCCCATGAAGCTGACCGAGGATTTGCGCCTCCACTGCCGCCAGGCTCCGGAGACGGGAGTTGACCACCGTGGGGGAGAAACGGCGCGACGCCAGAACCCGGTAGACACCAAAGTGGCGCGCCTCACTGGCCAGCAGACTGCGGTACAGACCGGCCAGCTCCTCATCGGGACAGTGGCGCGCCAGCAGTCCCAGCCGTTCATGGCTGCGGGCCTCGATGAGACCGGCCACAAGAAACTGATCCAGCATCCGCTCCGGTTCCTGTGGGGCAACACATCGTTTGAGGGATGCCCCATAGGGGGGTGCGGAAAGATGACGCAGCCGCCAGCCGCGCCCCTTGAGCAGGCTCAGAATTGTTTCGAAGTGTTGGAGTTCTTCCCGCGCCAGGGGACTCAGCACCTCCGCCAGTCCGGGCTCCATCGCATAGATGCCCATGAGCCGCAAGGCGGTATGGGCAGCCTTGCGTTCGCAATGGGCATGGTCAACGAGCAGCTCCTGGGGGTGGGCCAGGGCCAGGGTCAGCCAGGCCTCCGAACTGGGGGCGTCCAGCCAGCGGATCGGCGTGGAGTTCCCCGGCCCCCTGGGTTCACGCGCATTCATCGTCTTACCGTTCCAGCGCCGCCACCAGACCCTCCAACCCCAGCCGGTAGCTCAGCCCCCCGAAACCACAAACCACCCCAACGGCCCGGTCAGCCAGCAAGGACCGATGCCGGAAGGACTCCCGCCCATGGGTGTTGCTCAGGTGAACCTCCACGAAGGGAAGCGCCGTGGCCAGCAAAGCATCCCTCAGGGCAATGGAGGTGTGGGTGTAGGCGCCGGCATTGATCAGGATGCCGTGGGTCTGTTGAGCGGCGGCCGCCTGAACGGTATCCACCAGGCTCCCCTCGTGGTTGCTCTGGGCGCAACTGAGACTGATGCCCCTCTGCCTGGCCCAGGCCGCCAGTTGAGCATCAATCTCCGCCAGGGAGGTGCGCCCGTAGATACCGGGCTCGCGGGCGCCCAGCAGATTCAGGTTGGGTCCATGGAGAACCAGGATTTTCACATCCCCGGAGACGCTGCAACCACTCTAATCGCACCACCCCCACCTGATATGCTCTTGTCGGTGGCACGGGTCGGTGCCCGAGTGGTTAATGGGGGCGGACTGTAAATCCGCTGGCTCTGCCTACGTTGGTTCAAATCCAACCCGGCCCATTTGCCCTTGTAGCTCAGCGGTAGAGCACTCCCTTGGTAAGGGAGAGGTCACGAGTTCAAGTCTCGTCAAGGGCTTTTCTGCTTCCTCCATCCTCCCGTGCTCCTACGCCGCTGGAGACACACGCCAACCGCCAATTGCTCCCCCCGGAAACGGCGTTTGAAGCAGGCTCAGGTCTGGCAGATCCCTCTCAGCACCTTGACCATCCTGGTGCTTGCCGGCGCTGCCGCCTACCGACTGGCGGAGCCCAGCTACAGCTGGTCCGATGCCTTCTGGATGACCATTATCACCCTCACCACGGTGGGCTACGGGGAGGTCCACCCCTTGAGCGGCGGGGGGCGACTGGTCACCGTTCTACTGCTGCTGGGGGGCGTCTTCACCGTTCAGTTGGTGATCCAGCGCTTTCTCCAACTGAGCAACACCGGCTATTTCCAGCGCCTTCGCCTTCACCGTGAGCAAGCCATGCTTGATGCAATCTGCGATCACGTGATCATTTGCGGCTACGGCCGCATGGGGCGGGAAGTGGTGTCCTGCATGGCCAGGGAGGACGTGCCGCTGCTGGTGATCGATCAGCAGGCCCCGCGCACGGCTCTGGCCATCGAGCACGGTTTCTACGGCGTCACCGGTGACGCCAGCCTCGACGAGGTGCTCCGCAAGGCGGGGGTGGAGCGGGCCCGCAGTCTTGTGGCCGTGCTGGGCACGGATGCGGACAACGTCTACGTGGTGCTCAGCGCCAAAGCCTTGGCGCCCAGGGTGCAGATCATTGCCCGGGCCGAGAGCCAGGAGGCCGCCAGCAAGCTGCGCCGCGCCGGGGCCAACGACGTGGTGTCCCCGTTTGTTGCGGGTGGTCGTGTGCTGGCCTCAAAAGCCCTGTACCCGGCAGCCGTGAGCTTCATGGAGGTGCTTGCAGGCACCAAGTATCAGATTGAGCGCATCCAGCTTACCACGAGCCAGGAGGAATTCAGCAGGTTGCCTGGGCGGAGCCTGGCGGAGATTCAGTTGGGGGCCCGTAGCGGGGTGCTGGTGCTGGCCATTGGCTCCTCCCGGGGCGTACAGGTCAATCCGGGGGGCCAGGCTGTTCTCCAGCCGGGGGACCAACTGATCCTGCTGGGTTCAGCCCGGCAGCGCCGCGCCGCCGAAGCGCTCCTGGGCTTGGCGGCGGCCCGGGTGGACGTGTTGGCAGATCCCATGGATCTCCAGGAGTAGGGGAAGGCCCCCTCAGCGACCCGCTGCCTTGGCCTTGCGGGCTGCCTGCCGAGACTTGGCCCTGGCGGCGGCCTTAGCCTGCTTGGCGGCGGCTTTCTGCCGGGCAGCCTGGGTGCGAGCCGCGGCTGCAGCCGCTTCCCGCTCCTCCGCTTTTTTCTGGCAGTAGTAGGCGTAATCACCCTGATAAGACACCAACTCCCCGTCCCGCAACTCCACAACGCGGTTGGCGGTCCGACGAATGAAGTAGCGGTCGTGGGAGATGATCAGCGCCGCCCCTTCATAGGACCGGAGGGCCTCCTCCAGCATGGTCTTGGCGGGGATATCCAGGTGGTTGGTGGGCTCGTCCAGCAGCAGCAGATTGGAAGGGGTCAGCAACAATTTGGCCAGGGCCAGGCGCGCCTTTTCTCCGCCGCTGAGTTGGGCCGCCAGCTTGAACACCTGATCCTCCGTAAAGCCGAAACCCCCCAGCATGGCGCGCATGCGGGTCTGGCTCCAATCCGGCGCCATGGGGGTGACGGTCTCCAGCACGGTGACGTGGGGCTCCAGCGCCTCGGCCTGGTTCTGGGCAAAGTAACCGGGGATCACCTGATGGGTTCCCAACCGGGCTGTCCCCTCCGTGGGCCGCTCCGCGCCCATGAGCAATCGCAGCAGGGTGGATTTGCCCGCACCGTTGGGACCCACAAGGGCGATGCGCTGCCCCCGCTCCACGTGGAGATGGGCGCCAAGAAAGAGGATCCTGTCCCCATAGGCGTGGGTGAGGTCCTCCATGGCCGCCACCTGCCGGCCGGAGCGGGGCGCCGGGGGAAAGTGGAACCGGGGGCCACTCAACTGGCTGGCGGCGGCCTCCAGGCGCTCCACCTTGGCCATGGCCCGCTCCCGACTCCTGGCCTGGCTGCTGCGGGTGGCGCTGGCCCGGAACCGCTCCACAAAAGCCTGTTGCGCCGCCAAATCCTTCTGCTGCCGCTCAAACGCCGCCTGTTGCGCCTGGCGCTCCAGTTGCTTCTGGGTCACGAAATCGCTGTAGTTGCCCAGATAGGTGCGGGCCGTGCCCCGCTCAATCTCAACGATGCGGTTGCAGAGGCGATCCAGGAATTGCCGGTCATGGCTGACCACCACCATGGGCAACTCCAAACTCAGCAGATACCCCTCCAGCCATGCAACGGTATCCAGGTCCAGGTGGTTGGTGGGCTCGTCCAACAGCAACAGATCCGGCTCCTGCAACAGGATGCGGGCCAGGCCGATGCGCATCTGCCAGCCACCGGAGAAGTGGCTCACCGGCCGCTCCAGATCCGTGACCGCAAACCCCATGGTGGGCAGGATTCGCTCAATCCGGCTCTCCAGGCTGTAGCCGTCCAGGGCTTCAAAGCGCTGCTGCAGGGCGCCCAGTTCCTGGATCAACTCATCCAGGACAGACCCGGTGGCGGCGGCCATGGCCCGTTCCACCGCCGTCAGGCGCTCAAGCACCCCACCGGCCTCCTGAAACGCCCGGAACAACTCCTGGCGGACACTGCGCCGGGGATCCAGGTCCAGCTCCTGCTGCAAGTAGGCAACCACCAGCCCGCCGGGGCGAACCACCTGCCCTGTGGTGGGCTCCTCCAGACCGGCGATCATGCGCAACTGGGTGGATTTACCAGCGCCGTTCACGCCCACCAGGCCAAGGCGCTCGCCAGGTTTTACCTCCCAATGCACATCCTTGAGCACCTCACCGGTGCTGTACATCTTCGAGACGCCCTCGAGACGCAACACAGACATTCAACGGTTCAACTCCGCAAATCCTAGCAAAAGCGCCTAACCTGTCGGCAGGCTCCCTTAGCTCAGTCGGATAGAGCATCTGCCTTCTAAGCAGCCGGTCGTTGGTTCGAATCCAACAGGGAGCGTAGCGAAAGCCTCATCCGCAGCGGGTAAGGGGACGGAACCGACCAGGCGGGGAAACCGTGGCCTTTCCTGGTTTCCTGATTCAGAATCATGATTATTACTGATCCATGGTACTGTTAAGGACTTTCTGGAAAACCTCCTTCTCCCTGGGGAGGGTGTGGCTAGAATGGTAGGAGTTGCAGGTGAGCCGATGGAGAGTAAAGAGCGTCAGCTGGGCTTCAGCGAGTATGAGCCGAGTATGAGCGGAGTGTGGTGAAGAAGCAGGCTAGACGAGAGAAGTTCCTCGCAGAGATGGAAGCGGTAGCGCCTTTCTCCCTGCTGCTCAGTCTGATTGAGGCATTCTATCCCCGGGTGGAGCCCCACGGGGGAAGGCCACCCTATCCGCCGGGGATGATACTACGGATTCACCTGATGCAGAACTGGTATTGCCTTAGGGATGAGGCCATGGAGCATGCTCTTATTGATTGAAGTGGAGGCCATGGGTCGCTTTGCCGGAATTGACCTTACCCAAGACAGGATGCCTGATGCCACCACCATCTTGTCGTTCCGCCACTTTCTGGAGAAGCGCCAGTTGGGAGAGAAGAGCTTCGCTGCCACAGGGGAGCACTGGAGAGGGCAAGGTCTACTGCTGCGGGAGCCGCAGATGCATTAGACCCGCAAGGGCAACCAGTGGTTCTTTGGCATGAAGCCCATATTGGCGTGGACAAAGACTCAGGCTTGATCCATTCGGTAGCGACCTCTGCGGCCAATGTCCATGACGTGACTGTGGCGGCAGAGTTGTGTACGGTGAAGAGAGAGTGATCTATGGCGCTGCCGGGTACCAGGGCCTGCACAAGCGAGAGGAGATACCAGGACAGGACGTGGAGTGCCGCATCGCCCTGAGGCCTGGGCAGCGCCGCCGACTGCCTCGAACGCCAGAAGGACAACTGCTCCACTGGTGGGAGCGTGATAGGGCTCATATCAGGGCCAACGTGGAACATCCGTTCCGTGGAATCAAACAGCAGTTTGGCTTCCGGAAGACCAGGCTGCGAGGTATGGCCAAGAACCACTGTAAGGTGATGGTCTTGGCCGCTCTCGCCAATCTCTTCCTGGCGAAGAAGAGATTATTGGCGATGGCAGCATAGGAGTCGTGTATCAACACACTGCTTTGATGGTGCTTCAGGGCACTATCAAGGTCATTGCAGGAGTATAATATGGCCCTTTGACCCTATAAAGCCTCCATCGGCTACATCATTCACCACTGCCTCCCCTGCCCCTGCCTTGAATCCCCTGGTTCTCCAGTGTTTCCCTAAGGTTCAGGCCAGGTATGAAAGTAGGAAGAGTTGAATTATATAACTAACGGAGCGTCTTAGAGTCAAATACCCTATTATGGCCTC
>NZ_JENA01000093.1 GCF_000586015.1 Candidatus Synechococcus spongiarum SH4
CTGATGCCCCCGCCCGGGGAGGTGCGGATGAACGTGTTGATGCCGATCACCTGACCATGGTGGTTAATCAGCGGCCCACCGGAATTGCCGGGGTTGATGGCCGCGTCCGTCTGGATGTAGGACACCCGCGACCCGCCCGGAACTCCGGCTGTGCGGTCTGTGGCGCTCACGATGCCCAGGGAGACGCTGTTGTTGAGGCCCAGAGGGTTGCCAATGGCAATCGCCCACTCTCCGGGACGCACCTCGTCGGAGTTGCCCAGCCTGGCAACGGGCAGGTTCTCGGCCCCGTCAATCTTGACGATGCCCAGGTCCGTGACCATGTCCGAGCCCAGCACCTGGCCCGTATAACTGCGACCACTGCGCAGGGTCACCGTGACCCTTTCTGCCCCTTCCACCACGTGGTGGTTGGTGAGCACGATGCCGTCGGAGCGCGTGATGAAACCCGAGCCCTGGCCTTCAGGAGGATCGTCCTCCGGGGGAGCGTCTCCCGGAAAGATGTGGAAGGGGAATTGGTCCCGCGCCTGGAGGGTATCGATGCGCACCACGCTGGGACCCACCTTTTCCACGGCCGCAACGACAAAGTCCCCTGGCAGGGACTTCAACAGGGGCCGCTCGGCGGCATCATCGCTACCGGACGGCTGCCCCGGCCCGGAAACGGAACCGGCGGCCGGATCACGGCGGGAGGGTGGCCAGACGTCAGGCAGGGAGGCACAGCCCGCAAGGACGCAACAAAGGCTCAGCAGGACAATCCGTGTGGACATATGCGGTAGAGGACGCGGCACGGGATGATGGCGCTGACAGCCAGGGAATCGGCTCACTTCACGGGGCCTGTACGGGGGAGCGGATTCCAGGTTTCTCCTCCGTGTCCAGGCAACAGAGGGAGGCCCGATGCTCCCATACAAATCCGCCAATCGGATCAGGGACGTGCAGTTATCGGTGTGGTTCATGGGGCATCCCCATGGGCGGCGACTTCCTGCTAGAGAGTGGAACCTAAAACTCCACCGCGCAAGGGGCAAGCGCTCCGTTGGATAAGAACCAGTCAGGTGCAGAGCTATGGCGTGATATCTGCCATGAACTCCGGAAGAACCTGAGCAAACCCAGCTATGCCACCTGGATCGAGCCCGTTGGGGGAGCCAGGTTCAACGGGAAGCGCCTGGAACTTCTCGCCCACAACCCCTTTGCGGCCCACTGGTTGCGGAAGAACTATCAAGACCTGATTCGCCAACTGGCCTCCGGTATCGCCGGGCAGCCTGTTCAGGTGCTCATCGAGGACGCTCCACAAGACGCTCCGCCCGGCAGCCAGCCGTCCCCCCAGGCCGGTCCTGGCGCCCCGCCACCGGGCGCTGGCGCCCCCGTTGCGGATCCCCCGGGAACCGATCCCGCCCGTCGGGCTGTGACAATCGGCTCCTCGGCGCCAGGTCGGCGCCCCCCCAGCGGCAGGGGCCTCAATCCCCGCTACCTCTTCAGTCGGTTTGTGGTGGGGGGCAACAGCCACATGGCCCATGCAGCCTGCATGGCCGTAGCAGAGTCCACCAGCAAGCGTTTCAATCCCCTGTTTCTGTGTGGCAATGCCGGCCTGGGGAAAACCCATCTCATGCAGGCCATCGGCCACCAGCGCCTTCAGGTCAAGCCAAAAGACCGGGTTGTCTACGTCACCACCGAGCAGTTCACCAACGACCTGATCACGGCGATCCGTAAGGACAGGACCCAGAGTTTCCGTGACGACTACCGGCAGGCGGATCTGATCCTGGTGGACGACATTCAGTTTCTTCAGGGCAAGGAGTACACGCAGGAGGAGTTTTTCCACACCTTCAACTGGCTGCATGAGTCGGGCCGCCAGGTTGTGTTGGCCAGTGATCGTCCCCCCAGCCGGATCTGCCAACTCCAGAAGCGGCTCATCTCCCGCTTTTCCATGGGTCTGGTGGCTGATATTCAGTCCCCCGACCTGGAAACCCGCATGGCCATCCTCCACAAAAAGGCCGACCAGGACAGGGTGGAGCTACCGGAAGAGTTGATCCACTACATTGCCTGCAATTTCATCTCCAACATCCGCGAACTGGAGGGGGCGCTGACCCGCGCGGTGGCCTACTGCTCCATTACGAGCCAGCCCCTGAGCGCCAGGGCAGTGGCGCCCATTCTGAACATGCCTGCCGAATCGGCGCCGGCGAGCCCCAAACAGATCATTGAAAGCGTTGCCCAGGTGTTTGCAGTGGCGGCGGCGGATCTGCAAGGCAATAGCCGCAACCGGATCGTGAGCCAGGCGCGCCAGATGGCCATGTATCTGCTACGGCAACACACCAGCCTGTCCCTCAGCAGAATTGGCCAATGCTTCGGGAGGAAGGACCACACCACTGTGCTCTACGGGATTCGACGTATCCGCAAGGCTCTGGGCAACGACCCCGAATTGGCCCAGCAGATGGCAAAAGCCCATAACTTGCTGGGGATATGAAGTACCTTACCTGGAGGAGTTTCAAGGCTTTACTATGGCAACGCGGCGGAATGCCCCATGGGGGAAGGGCGCGTTGACGATGGAGGTTCAGGATCGTTCCCTAAGTCAGGGTTTCTGCTGTGGCCTTGCTGCGTTGGCGGCAACGTCTACAGACTCCCCGCAGAATGAGACGCACCTCTGTTAACTCAAAACCCGTGACTTGAGCCACGTCCCTGGAAGCTGCGGTAATGACCTCGCTGACAAACTCTTCCGTGTGATCGCAGCGCATACAGATCATGTGATGGTGCGCCTTGCTGCCACCCTGTCGCAATTCATAGCAACGTAAACCCTCTTGCCATTCCCCCTCATCCAATAACCTCATGGTCACCAGAAGCTTAAGGCTGCGGTAAACGGTGGCCAGGGATACCTTGTTCCCCGACTGCTTCAGATGGTGATGCACATCATCTGCTGTCAGGTGATGGCCGGGTCCCAGGCTTTGAAACAGAGAGAGCACCTTTTCCCGCTGAGGAGTCAGCCGCCGACCCGCCGTGTTCAGCACTTCCCGCAGATGCTCCTGTGAGTACTGCCGGATTGCCGCTACGGGAACACGCTTGACCATTGGAGCAGGTCCTATAGCCTCCACGATCCAGGATACACTTGCTCCACACCTGCAGGATGGGTCGAGTCGGGAGAAAATTGCATTCCCCAGGGTGGAGGCCGACTCCGCCAGCCTCCACCCTGGGGAACCTTTCCCCGTCAGGCCCCGTCACCAGCGGGGAGCGGGGGAACCATCCCCCTCACACCGCCACAGCCACGCGAGGATCCAGGTTGCCTTTGGCATAGAGATTCGCGTAGACACTGATGGGCTTCTGCTTGATGGCGCTGGCCTTGCCGGCACACCAGAACTGCTGATAGCGGTCAAGGCACACTTGCTTCATGTACTTGCGGGCCGGCTTGTTGAAGTGGCGGGGATCGAAGTTGCCGGGATCGGCAGCGGCAGCCTCCCGCACCGCCGCGGTGAAGGCAAGGCGGTTGTCCGTGTCAATGTTCACCTTGCGCACGCCATTGCGGATGCCCTCCTGGATCTCTTCCACAGGAACCCCGTAGGTCTCGGGGATGTCGCCGCCGTGCTGGTTGATCATGTCCAGCCACTCCTTGGGCACTGAACTGGAGCCATGCATCACCAGATGGGTGTTGGGCAGAGCCTTGTGAATTTCCGCGATGCGGGAAATGGCCAGCACCTCCCCCGTGGGCTTGCGGGTGAACTTGTAGGCGCCGTGGCTGGTTCCAATGGCAATGGCCAGGGCATCCACCTTGGTCTTGGCCACGAAGTCGGCGGCTTCGCCAGGATCTGTCAGCAACTGATCCCGGGAGAGTTCCCCTTCAAAGCCGTGGCCGTCTTCGGCATCCCCCTTGCCCGTCTCCAGGGATCCCAGGCAACCCAGTTCCCCTTCCACGCTGACACCCACGGAGTGGGCCACGTCCACCACTGTGCGGGTGACGTTCACGTTGTAGTCGTAGCTGGCGGGGGTCTTGGCGTCCGCTTCCAGGGAACCGTCCATCATCACCGACGTGAAGCCGTTGGTGATGGCGGAGTAGCAGGTGTTGGGGGCGTTGCCGTGGTCCTGATGCATCACCACGGGGATGTGGGGGTAGGTCTCCGTGGCGGCCAGGATGAGATGCCGAAGGAAGATTTCGCCTGCATAGCTGCGGGCGCCGCGGGAGGCTTGCAGGATGACCGGGCTGTCGGTCTCGTGGGCTGCTTCCATGATCGCCTGCACCTGCTCGAGGTTGTTGACGTTGAAAGCAGGAATCCCGTAGCCGTGCTCAGCGGCATGGTCAAGAAGAAGTCGAAGGGGAACCAGCGCCATGGCAGTGAAGGAGGTGTCCGGTGGTCACGGAAAGTTTACCGGATTGGAAGAAAGTCTGTTGAATGCCGTCCATGAATTGGGTGATTGGCCCTGCAGCACTGCAGATCCGCCAACACTTCAGGGAAAATCCATGGGTCGCCTGAGATTCGAACTCAGGACCAGCCGGTTAAAAGCCGGATGCTCTACCGCTGAGCTAGCGACCCTGATTGGGCAGTCCCGTGGAGACTATCACGCAAGCGCCACTTTGACCATGGTTGAATCACCCCCTACGGCTCCCTGGCCCTCTCCCCGCCGGGCTCCAGGCAGTTGGGTGGCCGCTTCTGCCGTTGTGGTGGGGGACGTGGAACTGGCTGCCGGCGCTTCGGTCTGGCCCACGGCCGTGCTTCGCGGGGATCTGGCCCCCATCCGCATCGGTCCCAACAGCAACGTTCAGGATGGGGCCGTTCTCCATGGAGATCCGGGCGCCCCCGTGGTTATTGCGGCCCAGGTGACCATTGGTCACCGGGCTGTGGTCCATGGCGCCAGTGTGGAGGAGGGCGCCTTGGTGGGCATCGGCGCCATCGTGCTCAACGGGGTCACCGTGGGGGCGGGGGCCATGGTGGCCGCTGGGGCTGTGGTCACCAGGGACGTGCCCGCCGGAATGCTGGTGGCCGGTGTTCCCGCCAGGCCGGTGCGATCCCTCGGGGAAGAGGCGCTGGAGGAGCAGCGCCGCCATGCGGACCAGTATGCCCGGTTGGCCCGCACCCATGGAACCCTGGCGGCGGAGGGGATTTTTGGTTGCGGGTTGGTCACAGATTGTGGCCAGGCAGCCCACAGCCCCCCACCTGAAGGACCACGGCTGTAAGGTGTGAGCCAATCATTTCTGCTGAACCCGTGGATTGGCGTCTGCTCCTTGTTGCCTTCCCCGTGCTGGCTGCCCTGAGTTGGGTGGTCTTTGTTATTGGTCGGGACGCCCTCAGTCAGTTCCAACGCACCATGAAGGAACTCCGCTGAAACCAAGTCCCCTGATCCGTCACCGGCCATGGGGGTAACCCCCGCCACCCCCGCCTGGGATGCCGTTGTCATTGGGGCGGGCATGGGTGGCCTGGTCACAGCCTCCCAGTTGGCCGCCAAGGGCGCCCGCACCCTGGTGCTGGAGCGCTACCTGATTCCCGGTGGCAGTGCCGGTAGTTTTGATCGCCCCGGCTACCGCTTTGACGTGGGCGCCTCGATGATTTTCGGGTTCGGCAAGGAAGGCTCCACCAACCTGTTGACCAGGGCCTTGGCGGACGTGGGGGAGGAGTTGGACACCATCCCCGATCCTGTTCAACTCCATTACCACCTGCCGGATCACCTGGACTTGGCGGTGAGCCGGGACTACAACACCTGGATTGCCACCCTGGCGGAGCAGTTTCCGGGTGAAGTCCGTGGCATTCGCGCCTTTTACGACACCTGCTGGCAGGTGTTTCGCTGTCTGGACGCCATTCCCCTCAAGTCCCTTGAGGAGCCGGGTTACCTGGCCCAGGTGTTTTTCCGCAATCCCCTGGCTTGCCTGGGCCTGGCCCGCTGGCTGCCCGTGAACGTGGGGGACGTGGCCCGGCGTCACATCCATGATCCCCAGTTGCTGCGCCTCATTGACATGGAGTGCTACTGCTGGTCCGTGATGCCGGCGGATCGCACACCCATGATCAACGGGGGCATGGTGTTCGCCGACCGCCA
>NZ_JENA01000094.1 GCF_000586015.1 Candidatus Synechococcus spongiarum SH4
TTGAGCACCGCCAAAGGGTGGGCCCTGAGGCCGTAGGCCATGGCGGTCCAGGTGAAATGATCCAGCAACAGACCCAATTCCCCCTCCAACTGCAACAGCGCCAGAAAGGTCATCAGGACAAGCACCAGACGTTGCAGGCCGCGCAAGGGAGGATTCAGGGGAACAGGGACGTTGAATTGGCGACGTCGGCAACGGGATGACGCACCGGGTCTTTCTTGAGCAGGCTCAGCAACAGGGGCGCCACAAACAGGGAGGAGTAGGTGCCCACGGCGATGCCGAAGGCCAGGGCCACGGCAAACCAGCGCAGTTCCCCGCCACTGAAGATGGCCAGGGCAAGAATGGGCAGTTCCGTGGTGATGGAGGTGTTGAAAGAACGCACCAGGCTGGCGGCAACGGAGCGATCAATGCGGGCGGTGATGCCCAGATGTGGTTGAAGGCGATCCGTTTCCCGGATGCGGTCGAACACCACCACGGTGTCGTTGACGGAATAGCCCGCCAGGGTCAGCAGGGCCACGGCAAAGAGGCTTCCCACCTCCACGTCCAGAAATTGCCCCAACCAGGCAAACAGCCCCGCCACGATCACCACGTCATGGGCCAGCGCCCCCAGGGCCAAAGCGGCATTGATGGGGGAAAAGCGGATGGCGATATAGACGGCCACCCCCAGAAAAGCGGCGGCCAAGGCTCGGAGAGCGGAATTCAGCAGTTGGGCGCCAAGGGACGGTCCGATGGTGTCCACCCGGGTGCGTTCCCGTTGCAACGGGGCGATGGACTCCGCCGCGGCAAGCTGCTCCTCGATGGCTTGGGCCTGGGCAACGGTCAGAGCGGTGGAGCGCAGCAGAATGCCCTCGCCGTTATCGAGAAGCTGGAGGTTGAAGCTGGAAGGGGTCGGTGCGGGCTGCCGGTCTCCGGCTGGCTCCAGTGGCGAATCCGCCAGCACGGAGCGCACCACCGGCAGTTGCAGGCGCTCGCTGGCGTCACAGGGACCGGGATCATGGCAGGCCAGTTCCAGTTGGATGCTGGTTCCGCCCTGGAAATCCAGCCCGGCCCGCAGGGGGGCGCCGATTTGCGGATCCCTGGCATTGACCAGGAAACCCAGCAGGGATATTGCCACCATCACTGCCGAAAGCAGCAGCAGCATCCGGCGGTAACGGCTCGCCTGAAACCTGGCGAAAGCCCCCTGGGGATTGGCGGCTTCAAGGGCTGGCGCCGAAGGGATTGCGGGGGGTGTGGGGGCGGTCTCGCTGGAGGTCATCGCACAGGTTGGAAGTACTGGATCTTGCGAAGGGCGGGATGCAGAAAGAGGCTGGTTTTCAGGAGCGTCCTGCTGCACACCAGGCTGGTGAACAGGCTGAGGCCCACGCCAATGCCCAGGGTGATGGCGAAACCGCGCACCAGGCCGCTGCCCAGGTAACCCAGGGCCAGGCAGCTAATCAGGGTGGTGACGCTGCCGTCGAAGATGGAGTTGAACGCCCGATTGAAGCCGGTCTCCACCGCTTGGTAGAGCTTGCGGCCGGAACGCAACTCCTCCCGGATGCGCTCGAAGATGAGCACGTTGGCATCAACGGCCATCCCGAAACTCAAGATCAGGCCGGCGATCCCCGGCAGGGTGAGCACCACCGGAACCAGGGCATAGACGGCCAGATTCAAGAGGGCGTAGATGGCCAGGGCCGCCACCGCCACCAGACCCGGCAGCCGATAGATGATCACCATCAACCCACTCACCAGCGCCAGACCCGTCAGCGCCGCGGTGAGACTGCGGCGCACGTTGTCGGATCCCAGGGTGGCGCCCACGGTGCGCTGCTCCACAATCTCGGTGTCATAGGGGAGGGAGCCGCCGCGAAGTTGCACCTCCAACCCACGGGCCTGCTCCAGGGTGAAGGCGCCGGTAATCCGGGCGCCGCCGCCGGTGATTCCGTTCTCCCGGAACTCCGGCCCCACGGTGGCTTCACTGATGGAGCGACCATCCAGAAGAATGCCCAACCGCAGGTTGCCGTCGGCGGCTACCTCCTTGGTGAGATCCGCGAAGGCCTGGGCGCCGGCGGCGGAGAAGGTGAGGCTGAGTTGGTAGTACTCCCCTTGGGATTCAAGGTTGGGCTCGGCCACCACTTGCACCAGGTCGTCACCGGTGAGGGGACGCAGGTCGAACAACCGGCCAATGTCCTGCTCCAACTGGTCGAAGGTTGTTTGCGCCGCTTCCAGTTCTTCCCTGAAGGCGCCGAGTTCCTCGGAACTGCCCCGGCTGCGCTGCAACTGTTCCAGTTGCTGCTGGCCAAGGAGAACCGCAACCCGCGCATTCCCCCGTTCCTGCACCAACGTTGCGTAGCGATCCACCTCGCCGGGGCGCAACACACCGAACTGGAGCACCGCCTTTTCGGTGATCTGGTTGGCCACCTGCTGCAAGGTGTCGTCCACCACGGCCTGGGCCTCCCCATCGCCCTCCTGGGGGGGCTGGGCCGTGGGCAGTTGCACCACCACGCGATCGGATCCCACGGTGTGGATCTGGGTCTGGGCAAGGCCGAGGCCATCGATGCGCCGCTGGATCACGTTCTTCACCCCATCCAGATCATCGGCGGTAATCACCGTTTCCGGATCGGCGCTGAAGACCCGGGCGCTGAGTTGATGCCCCCCCTGCAGATCCAGTCCCAACTGGAGAGACCGGTTCCCCAGCAACACCGCCGCGGCCAGCACCATGGCCAGGATCACGGGGAGCCATCCTTGACGGACCATTTCAGGTGAGACCTCGAATCAGTTGTTGACAGGTTTCCACAATCTGGCGGGGCTGGATGATGGTGTGATTTTCCAGGGTGCCGTTGTAGGGGGTGGGGATGTCCTGGGAGGAGAGGCGAATCGGTCGGGCATCCAGTTCGTCGAAGCAATGCTCGGTGATCAGGGCAATCAGTTCGGCGCCGATGCCGCCGGTTTTCATGCACTCCTCCACAATCACCACCCGGTGGGTCTTGCGGATGGACGCGCTGATGGTGTCCATGTCAAAGGGCTTGAGGCTGATCAAGTCGATGAGTTCCGGGTCATGGCCCAGGGCCGTGAGTTGCTCCACGGCCCTGGCGCAGTGGTGGCGCATGCGGGAATAGGTGAGCAGGGTGACATCCTTCCCCTCCCGCACCAACTCCGCCTGATCCAGGGCGCAGGTGTAGGACCCTTCCGGCAGTTGTTCGCTCAGGTTATAGAGCAGCACATGCTCGAAAAACAGCACCGGGTTGTCGTCGCGGATGGCGGCCTTGAGGAGGCCCTTGGCATTGGTGGGGGTGCTGCATGCCACGATCCTGATGCCGGGCACGGCATGGAAATAGGCCTCCAGCCGCTGACTGTGTTCCGCCCCCAGTTGCCGCCCCACGCCCCCCGGTCCCCGCACCACCACGGGAATGGTGTAGTTGCCGCCGCTGGTGTAGCGCAGCATCCCCATATTGTTGGAAATCTGGTTGAAGGCCAGGAGCAGAAACCCCATGTTCATGCCCTCCACAATGGGCCGCAGGCCCGTCATGGCTGCCCCCACCGCCATGCCGGTGAAGCTGTTCTCCGCGATGGGGGTATCCAGAAGCCGCAGATCTCCGTATTTCTTGTGCAAATCCTTGGTGACCTTGTAGGAGCCGCCGTAGTGACCCACGTCTTCCCCGATGACCAGCACATGGGGATCCCGCTCCATCTCCTCGTCGATGGCTTCGCGGAGAGCATTGAAAAGAAGGGTTTCTGCCACAGCCCCGGGGATGCCCGCCCGCGGCAGGCCCTGAAACAAAACCCCTAGACCCTAACCCAGGCCGGGGAACGGTGATGCCCCCACTCGAGTCAAGCGCGGCTCAGCCCCCGGCGGCAAAGCTGGTGAGCAGCAGGACGGACAACATCAGTCCCGGGCTCAGGAGCAAGGCCAGCAGGCCCAGGTCATGGGGTGTCATGGCAAATCAATCCTTGCGGCCGGTTTAACCTCCAGTGTAGCGGCATTGTTCGAGCGCCCATGGCCTCAGGGTTGCCCCCCGGGGCTGGGCAGCAGCGCCTGCACCAGCAACAGAAAGAGCCCCACGGCAATGAGGCTGAAGCTGAAGACCGCCAGGAAGCTGGCGCCAACGAGAATGGTCTTGAGGCCCACGGCAATGCTCTGGGCAACGGGCTTGCTGTAGTGGGGGGGATGGAGGGTGAAGTGGATCACCAGCCGTCGGGCTACAGACCAGGAGAGCACGGCAAACAGCCCACTGCTCAAGGCGCCCGCCAGATAGCGGAGGGGGCCATGGCGGGGACGGGAGGAGTCCGGGGGCGAAGAATGTGGGGGGGCGGGTTGGGTCATGGCAGCGGCTCCATCTCGGCGCAGGGCAGTGTCTCAGCAGAAGCGCGCCCCGTCTTCCCGGAGACCACAGATCCAGGACTGGATTTCATTGGCCTTGAGGCGGCCAGCCAGGGTTTGCTGGGCGGCCCGGGCCGCTTCCATAGTGGAGAAAAGGGCAAACACACTGGGACCCGATCCCGACATGGACACCCCGCAACAGTCGGGAGTCTGGCGCAGCAACTCCAGGTTCTGGCGCACGGCAGGAAGCTGGGCGGCCACCACCTCTTCCATTTGATTGAGCAGCAGATGCCCCGTCGTGACCAGGTCTCCCCGGGTGAGGGCGGCCACCATCTCACCGCGGCGCAAGGCCTGGCGGGCGCTGCAGAAAGCCTGCTCCCCCTTGAGATAACTGCGGGACAACTCTTCCCGGCAGATGCCGTAGGCCCAGCCCGTGGTCACGGAGACATCCGTCCGCTTGTTGAGCAAAACCGCCCCGCCCCTGGGCCGGGCCACGGGCTCCAGCCGCTCGCCCCGTCCAAAACACAGTTGGGTGCCGCCCGCGATGAAGAAAGCCACGTCGGAGCCGAGCCGGCCCCCGTACACCTGCAGCTCTTCCGCCGACAGTCCCAACCCCCAGAGCCGGTTCAAGCCCATGAGCGTCGCCGCCGCATTGCTGGAGCCACCCCCCAGACCCGCCTTGAGGGGAATGCGCTTGCGCAGGTGCATCCGCGCCCCCAGCGCCTTTTCCGGGAAAGCCTCCTGCAGCAACCGGGCCGCCTGCATCACCAGATTGGTGTGATCACTGGCCACGTCCAATCCTTCGCAGTGGAGTTGCAGGCCGCTGTGGGGCTCCAGCGTCAACTCGTCACAGAAATCGATGGCCTGCATCACGATGGCCAGTTCATGGAAGCCGTCATCCCTCAGACCCAGCAGGGCCAGATGCAGGTTCACTTTGGCTGGAGACTCCAGCTTCAGGCAGGTCATGGACGGGGAAGCGCCAGCGCTTGGCTCAAGCCTACCCACTGATCCGGGTCCAGATCCTGGGGCCGCCGGCTCAGGTCTACGGCAGCCTGCCGGGCCGCCCGCTCCAGGCTGGACATGGGCCAGGCGCCGCCCAACGTATTGCGGAGCATCTTGCGACGCCCCCCATAGGCCACCCGCAGCAGCCGCTCCAGCAGGGGAGCCTGCTCCGGCTTGTAGCGGCGCCGATGGGGCGGATAGGGGGTGAGCGCCACCACTGCGGAGGCAACCTGCGGAGGGGGGGAAAAACAGGCTGGGGGCACAGTGCAGACAGTCTGCGCCTTCGCCAGGAGTTGCATGCGGATGGTGAGGGCTCCACAGGCAGGACCGCCCGGCGGCGCCGTGACGCGATCCGCCACCTCCTTCTGCAACAGGAGAACCAGGCGCTGAAAGGGGGGCTGGCGCGGCCGGACCAGACTGCCCACGAGTTGCTGCAACAGGGGGCCGGTGATGTTGTAGGGGATATTGGCCACCACCTTGTTGGGGTTGCTGGCCAGGGGCTGACCCAGCAGCGCCAGGGCATCGCCATGGAGCAGGGAAAACCGCTCATCCGGCCCGAAGCGCTGCTGCAACCCGGCCATGAGCCGCTGATCCAGTTCCACCGCCAGGACGGCGGCGGCCGGGCTGGCCAGCAAATGATCCGTCAG
>NZ_JENA01000095.1 GCF_000586015.1 Candidatus Synechococcus spongiarum SH4
GCCCGTTTCCAGTGATAGATCGCGGGCTCTTTGAGTTCCAGCCCTGCCACAGTGGACAAGGGCCGTGGCCTCCTTGTCGGCGAAGCACAAGAGGAGCGCCCTTGCTTACTGCGTTGTCACTGGACACAATCATGGACTTGATGCAGACGTTCCAAGGCGGCCCACCGTCTTGATGTTCAGCGGTACCAGGAGCGTTCATGCCTACTGGCTGCTGTCCGCCAACGGCATCACGCCTAGCGAGTGGCGACGAGCCACCGGCCGGCTGATTCAACGTTTGACCTTCGCCCCACTCCATGGCACACTGCAAGGATGATTCCCATCGGGTACACTTCACTCTCCCGTCCCGGCTTTCACCGTCACCGTCCATGATCAAACTCCGCCTGAAGCGCTTTGGCAAAAAGCAGGAAGCCAGTTTCCGTCTGGTGGCCATGGAAGCTTCGGTGCGTCGTGAAGGCCGTCCCCTGGAGGTGCTGGGTTTCTACAATCCCCGCAACAAGGAGACGCGCCTGGAAACGGAAGCCATTCGGCGACGACTGGAGCAGGGGGCCCAGCCCACGGAAACGGTGCGCCATTTGCTGCAACGCGGTGGTCTGCTGCCCAAGCCGGAACGGCCCGTCAAGGCGCCCCAATCCAGCCAGACTTGAGGCGTTTCCATGGAGGGGCCTGCCGGGGCTGAGCGCTTCCTCCTGCAGCTCCCCTCACCGGATGCTGCCATCGCCCTGGCCGGGGAAGCCGAATGCAACCTCAAGCGGCTGGGGGATTCCACCGGTTCCCACCTTGTGCTCCATGGTCTGGCCTTGCAGATTCAGGGAAGGCCATCCCAAGTGCAACGGGCAGCCCGGTTGGTGGAGTTGCTCAGGCCCCTGTGGAGCACCGGAGAACCCGTCACCGCAATTGACCTCGCCACAGCCCTGACAGCACTGGACACCGGTCGGGGCCAGGAGCATCAGAACCTGGGGAATACCGTACTGGCCCGCTCCCAGACGGGTCGTCTCCTCCGTCCCCGCACCCTGCGGCAGAAGGCCTATGTGGAGGCCATTGAGCGCCATGCCCTCACCTTCGGCCTCGGCCCCGCCGGCACGGGCAAAACCTTTCTGGCCACCATTCTGGCGGTGCAGATGCTGAACGCCCGCAAGGTGGAGCGCCTGATCCTCACCCGTCCGGCCGTAGAGGCGGGGGAGCGGCTGGGATTCCTGCCGGGGGACCTGCAACGGAAGGTGGATCCCTACCTCCGTCCCCTCTATGACGCTCTGCACATGCTCCTGGGGCAGGAGCGCACCGGGACGTTGCTGGAGAAAGGGACCATCGAGGTGGCGCCCCTGGCCTATATGCGGGGCCGCACCCTCTCCGATGCCTTCATCATTCTGGATGAGGCGCAAAACACCAGCCCCGCCCAGATGCGCATGGTGCTCACGCGCCTGGGGGACAGTTCCCGCATGGTGGTGACAGGGGATCCCTCCCAGGCGGATTTGCCTCGACATCAGCGCAGTGGCATTGACGAGGCCAAAGCTGTCCTCAAAGGGGTGGAGGGGGTGGCCATGGTTGAACTCACTGGTGCTGACGTGGTCCGTCATCCCCTGGTGCAGCGCATCGTGGAGGCCTATGGGCGCTTTGACCAGCAAAATCGCCAAGCGCTGGTTACGGCAGGCCGCTTCCCTGACCGGCGCCGCAACTGAGTGAACATGACGAGCCCCACTGGAAGGGAAATCCCCACCCTCTCCTCCCGGAAATTTCTGGCAAGATTGGGAAAGGCTTTCTAAAGATCCCATGCCTGCGCAAAGCAATTTTCAAGACGCCATCCGCGAGGCGCAAGCCAGCGCCCTTGTGGGACCCAACGTTGTGAACAAGGCCCTGCCCTATGTGGGCGGCGGCATGATCCTTACGGCCGTGGGCGCATTCGGGGGGTTGTCCATGGTGGGCTCCGCCGCCTTCATGCCCCTGTTCTGGATTGCCTTGATCGGCAACCTGGTGCTCTTCTTCGTAGCCCAGGGCGTAGCCAGCCGTGGCGACAACACCACAGCCCTGCCCCTGCTGGCCCTTTACAGCCTGCTCACCGGCTTCACCCTCAGTGGACTGGTGGCCCTGGCCATCAACGCCGCAGGCATTGGCGGCGTTGGCACCGCCGCCCTGGCCACGGGCGCCACCTTCCTGATTGCCTCGGTCTACGGGCGCCGCATGAGCGACAGCGTGGGCCAGGCCCTGGGGCAGGTGGTGGGCCTGGGCATCATCGGCCTGCTCATTGCCATGGTGATTCAACTGGTGGGGGGCTGTTCCTGCCGGGGTTTGGCGGGGGTGGTTTTGAACTGATGATTGCCGGCTTCGGCACGGTCCTCTTTACCGGTGCGGCCTTTCTGGACTTCTACACCATGCCCCGCACCTATCGGGATGATCAGTATCTGGCCGGCGCCCTGAGCATGTATCTCACCTACATCAACCTGTTCATCTTCATTCTGCGGCTGGTGATCGCGCTGAGTGGCAGCAGGGATTGATGAGGATCTGCAGGCTACTCAGACTCCTGGTCATGGGCGGGGGAACTACGGCTCTGGTCAAGGCAATGGCCCTCGGGCCAGCCTTGGCCGCCCCTCCCCCAGGCTCCACCTATCAGCCGGACTGCACCTACAACGGAGCCGTCCAGTCCTGCGTGGTGGCGGCGCAGGGGGATTCCTCCGAAATGGCCGACAACACGATCCTGGTTCATTGGCTGGACGGGGACATTACTAGCGTGCAGTTTCTCGGCGACGGCTCCACCCAGGTGGGGGCAAAGGTGATCCTGAACCACAACAAGCGGGGGCACGTTACCCAGGCCGTACCTCTGGAGGAAGGCCGCCTGCGCCTCCACGTGAAATCGGAAACCGGAAACCGGCTCAGCTTCATCCTGCCCACCACCATCAACCAGCCACTGCCCGGCCCTGACCCTGTGGAGGCAACGGCTCTCGGGCCAGCCTTGGCCGCCCCTTCCCCAAGCTCCACCTATCAGCCGGACTGCACCTACAACGGAGCCGTCCAGTCCTGTGTGGTGGCGGCGCAGGGGGATTCCTCCGAAATGACCGACAACACGATCCTGATTCATTGGCTGGACGGGGACATTACCAGCGTGTGGTTTCTCAGCAACGGCTCCACCCAGGTGGGGGCAAAGGTGATCCTGAACTACAACAAGCGGGGACGCATTACCCAGGCCGTACCTCTGGAGGAAGGCCGCCTGCGCCTCCATGTGAAATCGGAAACCGGAAACCAGCTCAGCTTCATTCTGCCCACCGCCACCGACCGGCCACTGCCTGGCCCTGGCCCCTGGCGCTGTTCCGCTTCAGCCTTAGGCGCCTGGTAAAAGCCCCGCCTCGACAGGGCAAGGTGTTTGCTGGCCAACGCTGCACCGGACGGGGCAGGTCTCCCTACTGCCCACAATCCTCGGGGGCATTGGCGGACGAGTCCACGGCAATGCTCCAATTGAAGTTGGAGGTCACCGCCCCACCGGAGCAGGTGTAGGTCCCTTGCACAGCGGCAGCCTTGACGGGGTCCGACGGGGTTGAAATAGCGATGTACTGCTGGTCGATTTCACCGTTGCCACTGGGATCAAATCCTCGCCAGCCTGCTCCCGGCAGATACACCTCGGCCCAGGCATGCAACTCGTAAGTGTGTGGCGGCGGCTCGGTCAGATGATAGCCGCTCACAAACCGTGCCGGCAGCCCGATGCAGCGACAGGACTCAATGAACACCATGGCCAGATCTCGGCAGGAGCCAATGCCTTCACGAATTGTGCGGCCGGCCGGCCAGGCCGGCCCCGTGTGGCGGAGGCTGTAGCTGATGCGCTCTTTAATTACGACCACCAGTTGCGACAGGAAACCAAGGGGGTGGTGGTCACTCATCATCAGCGCTTCCTGGGCCAACTGCACCGCGGCATAGTCGTGCTGCCCATTGGGCAGCCAACCCAATGTGTAACCCTCCAAGGAACGATCCCGGTCACTGAGGGCATAGGGAAGCGGCTTGTCCCCGGAGGCGATGCACTCCGCAATGGGGGGGTAAGGGCATGTGAACACCTGGGACGTGGCTTCAATGGTGAGGCGATCCGTGCATCCACTGAACCAGGCGCGAATCACCTCGTCGTTGCTGGCCGAGAGCAGGGTGAACTGTTTGCTGGGATGGGGACTGATCCGCAGGTTGAAGGACTCCAGCCGCTGATGACCATCGCTACGGGGCCTGAGACAAAAGCGGTGAGAACCCAGCTCAACCGGTCGGCTATAGGTGTAATGAAAGCTGTGGGTGATGGTGGCTTTCATGATGTCCTCTGAGTGGAAGATCGTGGCGAGGGAACAGACTGGGGAGCCTGAAAGTAGACCTGTTCCAACTGGTTATGGAGGTGGTTCAGATCCTGTTGTAGACGATCAATGCTTTCGTGCAACCCATACTTGATAATCTCTGCAATATCCGTATAGGTCCAGCGGGCCTGCATCATGCCCACATGGCGGCCCAGGGGCCTTTCACTGACGCCCTGTAGCGGATCGATTTTAATCAGAGACTGGTGGATGCCATCCAGACAGAACCGCACGGAACGGGGAAAGTTCGAATCCAGGAGGAGAAACTGAGCCACTCCTTTCGGGGTGATGGAAAGCTGGCGGGACTGGCGGAACATCTGGTAACCACCCGCTGTTTTCAGCAGGGCAATCCATTGCAGTTGGTCAACCACACCACCAACAGTTTCCCCATGGGGCAGCAGGAGGAAATATTTCACATCGAGAATACGCGCTGTTTTGTCGGCTCGCTCCACCAGCCGCCCCAACTGGCAGAATTGCCACCCCAGGCCACGGCTGAAGCAGACATCGGCAATTCCATAAAACAACTGGCAGTCCTGACGAACCCTGAGCAACCACTCCTGGCTGGGCAGCCCTGTCATGGGTCGTTCATTCTTGAGTCGCCAATACATGGTGTTAAGATGCTCCCACATTTCATTGCTGAGCACCTCGCGAATCTGCCGGGCATTTTCCCGCGCCAGATTGAGGCAACTTCGAATGGAACTGGGATTGTTTCGGCTTTGTACCAGGAAATCAACGATTTCCTCGGCGCTGAAGCTACCCTTTACCGCCTGAAACAACTCCCTGTCACCACAGGCATCAATGAGGGGCGTCCATGGTTCAACGACCATGCCGGAGTCCAGATCCATGGCGCTACTCACCTCCAAAAAGCGCGATAGATTCTCAATCCGCTCAATGTTGCGGAACATCCAATACAAAGACTCGGCAACACGACCTAACATGGGACTGCCACAGAGGAGACGTCATCCTGGATAACCCAGGTATCTTTGCAACCACCACCCTGGGACGAGTTGACCACAAGAGAATTACGCCTCAGGGCAACACGGGTTAGACCGCCGGGACTGATCCACTGTTGGCGACCCCGTAGACAGTAGGGGCGAAGATCCACGTGACAAGGGTAGATTTCCCCATGGCTGAGGGAAGGAACTGTTGATAGATAAAGGGTGGGCTGGGCAATGAAGTTGCGAGGTTGGGCTTGAATGCGGTGGGAAAATTCCTCCTGCTCCTTCGCAGTGGCATGGGGACCAATCAGCATCCCATAACCACCTGCCTCCGAGACAGACTTGATCACCAGCTTGTCCAGATTGGCCAGGACATAGTCTAAATCCTCACGTCGAGAGCAACGATAGGTAGTCACATTTTTGAGTTTGGGCTTTTCCTTAAGATAGAAATCAATAATTTCAGGGATGTATGTATAAATTAACTTATCATCCGCTACGCCGGTTCCTGGGGCATTGGCAATGGACACCCGTCCTTGACGGTACACATCCATAAGCCCCCTGACTCCCAAAAGGGAATCTGGTCGGAAGCAATCCGGATCCAGAAAGTCATCATCAATGCGCCGGTAAATTACATCAACAATCTGACTTCCATTGGTGCTATTAAGCCAAACA
>NZ_JENA01000096.1 GCF_000586015.1 Candidatus Synechococcus spongiarum SH4
TGGTCCAGAAGAGGACCCAGTTGCTCTTGCCAGGCGGCGATGGTTCTCTCCATGAGAAAGTCTCAGTCCAACTCCAGAGCCAGCACTCTGGCCAGCGTACCGGCAGTGTCCCCGCGAAATTGATGGACACGCACAGCCCCCAGGGACCACGTAGCCGCCGCCATGATGAGGACTTCGATGAACAACACGAAGCCGTAGGCAGGGAAGGCCGGCGGCAGCCAGCCAGCCCCCAGTCCTTCGGGCATGAAGGCATGGCCAAGGTCCAGCAGGCCCCCGCCCATGAGTTTCCCCAGCGCCCGGGACAGGGCCTGGGCCAATGCCCAGGCCCCCACAAACGTGCCGGCCGCCTCCGGCAGCGTCAAATCCAGCATGAGGGAGAGGGTGGCGTTGGTGGCAATGCCCACGGCAAAACCGAACAACACCATCACCACCTGCAACACCATCACCTGGCCGGTACACCCCGCCAGAAACAGCAACGCCAGGGAGAGGGTGGTCAGTTGGCAGCCCAGACGGGAAGCGGCCATCTTCCCCAACCTGGGGGTGATCAGAAACCCCGCCAGGAGCAGGCCCAGCAGCGTGCCGGTTCCCCAGAGGGCGTTCAGGATGGTGCTTTGGGAAATGGGCAGACCAAAAACCTCCGCCCCGTAGCTCTCCAGAATGGGATCCTGGAGGAACACCCCCAGGGCAAACAGCACCAGGAAGCCGAAGAACACGAAGGTCTGGCGGCTGGCGGTGAGCAGGGCCCAGGTGCGGGGCAGGGTCATCTCCTCTTCAGGGTTCCGGTTCCCGCTCCGGCAACCGCCCCGGGGCTCCATCCCCCAGCAGGCCACGACGGTCAACGCCAGCACCACAACCGCCAACTGGATCATGAAGCGTTGCAACGCAGGTTGCAGCACCGCCGGATCCGTCACCCCGTCCACCCTCCGGAGGGTGATGGCAATGCAAACGGCCCCGACGATGATGCCCACGGTCAACATGCACCAGATAATGCCCACGGCCCGGGGGCGCTCCTGCTCGGTGGTGCGGTCAATCACCAGGGCCAGGTAGGGGGTTGTGGCCATGCCCACCGCCAGGCCGAACAGGGCGAACAGGCCGCAGAGGGCAGTGGCGCCACCCCAGAAGGCGCGGCTGTTGTCCGTTGCAATGGCATCCCCCACAAAGAAGATCAGCGGAATGGAAAGCACCGCGATGAGGCAATAGAGAGTGGAGCCACCCACCACGTAGGGAACGCGATAGCGCCCTTGAAACGGCCTGGCATCGGAGATCTGGCCAAACAGCACCCGGCTGGGGGCCACCAATTGCTCGAAGGCCAGGGCGCCCCCCACCAGCAAACCGGGGAACGCCAGTTCCGTGAGCATGATGCGGTTCAACAGGCCCGCAAAGACCACCGCCATGGCGCCCAGACAGCCCTGGAACAAACCAAGCCGAAGCACCTGTAACAGGGGCAGGCCCAACGGACTTGCCGGGGAATCTTGAGAAGGCGCCACGGTTCTGCGACCTCGGGGACGGGGGTGAAGGGGTGCTCTGGGGGGCAGGCTAGGGCTGGGGGGACAGACCTGTATAACGGTGCAGTTGCGCCAGGCTCAGGTTGTAGTCCAGGAGGGCCTGGGCGTGCTCAACGGCGGCCCGGGTCAGGGCATTCTGCTGATCAATCAGATCCTGCTGGGTGTCAACGCCAGCCTCGTAGCGGGTGGTGGCGAGATTCAGCGTCTCTTTACGGGTGGTCACTTGTCGGGCGCGCAACGCCAGGGTCTCTTCCTGGGCCTGAAGGGTGTAAAACGCCTTCTCCACCTGCTGCTGAAAGGTGTTGCGGGCATCCGCCAGGAGATGCTCCTGCCGCTGCGCCTCCAGTTGCCAGCGGCGAGCGCTGGCCCGGGCGCCCCCCCGTCGCCGAGGGGGGCCGTAAAGCGCACCCCCACGGAGGTGGAGACCCGTCCCCTGAACTGGCTTTCCACGGGCAAGGCGTCGGAGAGAACGTTGCCGGACGCCTGGTTCCAGGACCCCAGCACAAAGAGGGAGAGGGTGGGCTGGAGCGCAGCCAGCGCCTCCTCGGCCCGTGCTTCCCGCTCCTGAATTGCGGAAACAAACTGTTGCAACTCTTCGCGGGTTGCAAAGGCGGCGGCCAGGCTCTCCCCCAGGGTTGCGGTCCAGCGGCCTTGGCCCGTGTTGGCATCCCGGGCCGTGGGAACCACACCCTGGGGCAGATTCAGGGTTCTGGCCAAATGGCGGCGGGCAATGCTCTGCCGGGCCTTGGCGCTGGCAAGCAGGGCTTCATCGTCAGTCAACCGGGATTGAGCCTGAAGAACGTCCAGGCGGGACGCCACTCCGGCTTCATGGCGAGCACGGCTGATCGTCAAGGTGGCCTGAGCGGTCTCCACCGCCGCCAAACGCAACTCCACCTCCGCATCCGCCCGCTGGAGCTCATAGTAGGACTCCGCCACCTGCAGCTTCACGTCACGGTGCAGGAACTGGCGTTCTATCTTCACCTGCTCCAGTTCGTGGCGCTCCACCGCAAGGAGGGCCAGCCGTTGAGGATCGCGCAACAACAAGGTGGCCTCCACCGCGAGGTTTGTTTCCAGTTCGCCACGGGGATAGGAGGCATCCGGGGTGTATTGATACTCCAGGGCCAGGGCCGGCAACCCTGCGGACGACCTCACGGTGACCTGCGGCTTCAAGACGCTCAGCAAAGCCTCCAACCGGGCCTCCCGGGAGTCCACCTCAAGGGCCGCCGCCTGCAGGGCGGGGTGATTGACCCGGCCCAGTTGCTGGGCCTCCTGCAGGGACAGGGGCCGCAGCCGTTGATCCATCCCCTCCTCCGGCAACTGCGCGCCGGAGGAGGGCGCCGGCGCCGCCAGATCCGCCAGAGAGGCGGGCAAGGGTCCATTGCGGTTGGAGGTGGACCCTGGCTCCGCCGCTGCAACCGCCAGCGGTAGTGGGCCAGCAAGCAAGGCTCCCGCAAGCAAGGGGGACACCCATTGACGAGACCTCTTCAACAACTGCCGCAAGCCAGACAACGGCGCCAAGCCTAGGGAGCGTCGGCATGAAACGTTTGAGACGGCAGCGCAACGACTCAGGCGGCCGTTCGGCCGCCACGGCCGGAGACAAGCTAAAATGAGAATCATTCACGCACACCCACAGGTTTCGTCTTCGGCATGAATACCTGCCCCGGCCAGTCGTTTCCTGATTCAGGTCCCGTCACTCTTCTGCTCAACCACGTCCTCAGCCATCAGCAGGGCTGTGCAGCACGGTCGCGATCCCTTCAGCACCAAGGTCGAGCTTCTGCACAGCCAGTCAATTCATCACAACCCGAAGCCCGGTGATTCCCATGACTCCAGCTTTCGGGGGTACACTGGAAAAGCTTACGGTCAAGTTGAACGGTCGTCGCCGCCGGATCACCCTCGAACGCCGTGGCCCGTGGACGGCGCCGCTGTGGCTGTTGCTGCCGGCCTTGAGCACCGTGTCGAGCCGCAGCGAATGGCAGCCCCTGGCAGAGGCGGTGGGGGATCGCCGCCAGTTGCTGAGCTTCGACTGGCCTGGATTTGGCGAGAGTGATCGTGATGCGATTCCCTACTCCGCAGAATCGATGGGAGCGGCATTACGGGCAGTTCTGGAGCGCCTGGGCCGGGAGCGGGGCCAACGGATCACGGTGATTGCCGCAGGCCACAGCACCCCCATTGCACTGGGGCAAGCCGCTGCCTGGTCGTCCCATTGGCGGGAGTTCGTGGCCGTGGCGCCCACGTGGCGCGGCCCCCTGCCCACCGTGAGCGGCTGGTCACCCCAGCGCTTCGGCTGGCTGCGCAACCTGGTGATGCTGCCGTTGATCGGTCCACTGCTCTACCGGCTCAACACCACCTTGCCGGTGCTGCGACTGATGCTGCGCCGCCATGTGTGGGTGAACAGCACCTGGCTGGCGCCGGAACGGCTGCGCCGGCAGCAGCGCTTGGCTCGCCGCCCTCGGGCCCGCTTTGCCAGCGCCGCCTTTGTGAGCGGAGGACTGGACTGCACCACGGATCCCCACTGGTGGCGGCAGCAGATCCCCATGCTCCAGTGCCCGTTGCACGTGGTGGTGGCGTCTGAGGCCCCGCCCCGCTCCCGCGGCTCGATGCACCAGTTGGCGCAGGACGCCGATCAGGTGACGTTCATCCCCGGCCGCCTGGGGCTGCATCAGGAGTTTGGAGCGCTGCTGGCCCGGAAGTTGCTGGCCGGCTGAGGCCAAGCACACGTCAGATCAGAGCAGCCAGGAACCCCAGAAACTGCACCATCACCACCGAGGGGCCCGAGGGCAGGTTGGTGAGGCCGGAAGCCAGAAGACCCACCAGGGCGCAACTTCCCCCCAGCAAAGCCGAGTTGAGCACATAGAGCGGAAAACTTCGGCTGAGCAGGCAACCGGTAGAGGCCGGGATCACCACGAAAGCACTGATCAACAGCACGCCCACCGCCTTGATGGAAACCGCCACCACCACGGCCAGCAGTGTGATGAAGGCCAGTTGGCGCCAGCCGGTGCGTACGCCCATCGACCCGGCCAGATTGTTGTTGAGGGTGAGGAGCACCTGGGCCCGAAGGCTCAGCGCCAGATACGCCAGAGCACCAACCAGAAGGGCTCCGATCACCCCCAGATCGCGCCAACTGATGCCGAGGATGTCGCCGAACAGCAACTGCTGAATCCCGCCGCGGTAGGTCTCCACCAAGCTCAGCGCCAGCACGGCCGCCGCCAGTGAACTGGAGTACACGATGTTGAGTAACGCATCAGTGGGCAGGGCGCTGTACTTCACCAACTGATTCACAAGTATGGCAATCATTGCCGCAAACGGAATCAGCACTACGGTGGGATTGATCCCCAGAAGAATGCCCAGGGTGATGCCCAGAAGGGCAGAATGGCCCAGGGCGTCGCTGAAGAACGACAGTTGACGCAGCACCGCAAAGCTGCCCAGCAGTCCGCCCAGAGCGCCGGTGAGCAACCCGCCCAGCAAGGCGCGCTGCATGAACGGTTCCCCCAGAAGACCTGGATCAGCCATGGCGGTGCTGCCGGTAGGACCCACATTGGGCATTGGGGTCGTAGATCTCGCTCAGCCGCTCAGGACTGAGGGTGTGATCGGGACTGCCGCTGCAGCGCAGCCAGCGGTTGAGGCAGAGCACCTGGTCGCAATTGCGGCGCACCAGATCCAGATCGTGGGACACCTGCAGCACGGTCCAGCCCTCCTGACCGCAGAGCTCCAGGAGCAGGTGCTGAAACTGCTCCTTGGAGGGAGCATCCAGGCCTGCCTGTGCTTCATCCAGCACCAACAGACGACGGGGACGCACCACGCAGAAGGCCAGCAAGACGCGCTTAAGCTGGCCGCCGGAGAGTTCGCTGAGCAACCGCTGGCCCAGATCCGCGCAGCGGGTGCGCTCCAAAGCCCGTTGCACGGCCAGTCGCCGCCCCTGGCGGTTGTGCCAGGGACAGCGTGGCCCTGGCGAATCGAAGCCGAAGCCCACAAATTCGGCCACCGCCAGCGGAAAGCGCCTCTGCAGCGCCAGGTTCTGGGGCACATAGGCGATCTGGGAACGCACCGAGCGGGGCAACTGCCCCTCGGCGCCGAGCGGATGGCCGAGGATCTCCACCTCACAGGGAGATCGCGGCAGCAGGCCGAGCACAGCCGCCACCAACGTGCTCTTGCCAGCTCCGTTGGGGCCCACCAGAGCCGTATTGCTCCGGCTCTGGAGTGAGAAGGACACTCCCTCCAGGACAGGTGTACCGCCCCGCAGTACTGAAAGATCCTGTACCCGTAGCACCACGCCTGACATCAGGGAGTTCCACCAAAGGCTTTTACCAGGTTGGCCCCGTTGGCGCGCATCACGGTTACATAGGTGGAGGGGTCCTGAGACGCCTGTTTGCTACCGGTTTCCAGTGGGTCGAACACGCTGATTGTCACACCCAGATCCTT
>NZ_JENA01000097.1 GCF_000586015.1 Candidatus Synechococcus spongiarum SH4
CCGGTGAAGATCACCGGGCCGGTGGGCAAGGAAATGCTCCTGCCGGCGGATGAAGAGGCCAACGTGATCATGCTGGCCACCGGCACCGGCATTGCCCCCATGCGGGCCTATCTGCGCCGCATGTTTGATCCCGGTGAGCGGGCCAAAAATCCCGACTACGCCTTCCGCGGCAAGGCCTGGCTGTTCATGGGCGTTCCCACCACCCCCAACCTGCTCTATGAGGATGAGTTCCAGAGCTACCTGAACGCCTACCCGGAGAACTTCCGCTACACCAAGGCCATCAGCCGGGAGCAAAAGAACAGCGAGGGGGGCCGCATGTACATCCAGCATCGGGTGGCCGAATATGCCGACGAGATCTTCAACTTGATCAATCTGGACGCCACCCACCTGTACATGTGCGGTCTGCGGGGCATGGAGCCGGGCATTGACGAGGCCATGACCGCCGCCGCTTCCGCCCGCGGTCTGGATTGGAAAAACCTGCGTCCCCAGTTGAAAAAAGCCGGCCGTTGGCATGTGGAAACCTATTGAGGCATCCCCCATGCCCACCAAACGCCGCCGTTGTGGCTAAAGAAGGGCAGACAGACGGCTCCAACGCCTTTATGGCCGCCACCTTGACCAATCCCCTGCGCGTTGGCCTGCGCCAGGAGCGGGTGATTCCCCCCCAGTGCCTGATCATCTTCGGTGCGTCCGGCGACTTGACGCACCGCAAGTTGATCCCCGCCCTGTTCGAGTTGTTCCTGCAGCGGCGCCTGTCCAGTGAGTTTGCGGTGCTGGGTTGCGCCCGGCGCCCCTGGAGCGACCAGGTGTTCCGCCAGACCATGGCGGAGCGGCTCCAGCCCGCCATCGCCGCCCATCCCCAGGCGTGGGAGCAGTTCAGCCAGGGGCTCTTCTATGAACCCGTGGACCTGCAACAGCCGGAACACCTGGCGCGGTTGGCCCAGCGTTTGGAGCAGGTGGATCGCCAGCGGGCCACCCGGGGTGAGCGCACGTTCTATCTCTCCGTCTCGCCTGCCTATTACGGCTCCGGCGCCCGGGCCCTGGCGGGAGCGGGACTCTTGGCGGATCGGCAACGGAGCCGTCTGGTGATTGAAAAGCCCTTCGGCACGGACTACGCCAGCGCCCAGCAGCTTAACCGGGTGGTGAGAAGCTGCGGCCAGGAGAACCAGCTTTTCCGCATCGACCACTACCTGGGCAAGGAGACGGTCCAGAACATCATGGTGTTGCGCTTCGCCAACTCCATCTTCGAGCCCCTCTGGAACCGGAACCACATCAGCAGTGTGCAGATCACCGCTGCGGAAACCGTGGGCGTGGAACAGCGGGCCAGTTACTACGAACAGTCCGGCGCCCTGAAGGACATGGTGCAGAACCACCTGACCCAGATGCTGGCCCTCACCGCCATGGAGCCGCCGGGGCGCTTTGAACCCGAGTCCATCCGCAACGAGAAGGCCAAGGTGCTGCAGGCGGCCCAACTGGCCAGCCCGGATCAGCCCTGGAGCTGTTGCGTACGGGGACAATACGGCAGCGGCGGCACGGCGGAACATCCCATGGCCAGCTACCGCCATGAACCCGGCGTGGATCCCGACAGCACCACGGAAACCTACGTGGCCATCAAGCTGTTCGTTGACAACTGGCGTTGGCAGGGGGTGCCCTTCTACCTGCGCACCGGCAAGCATCTGGCCAAACGCCTCAGCGAGGTGGCCCTCACCTTCCGGGATGCCCCGGTGCGTCTTTTTGATGCCGCCGCGGGTGGGGTGAGCGCCAACCAGTTCGTGATTCGCATCCAGCCCAACGAGGCGCCACGTTTCGTTTCGAGGTGAAGGCCCCGGGCTCCGGGATGCGCAGCCGTCCCATCTCCATGAACTTCTCCTACGACGAGTCCTTCGGGGAACCCTCCGACGAGGGCTATGTGAGGCTCCTGGCGGACGCCATGCTGGGGGATCCCACCCTTTTCACCCGCAGTGACGAGGTGGAAGCCGCCTGGCGGCTCTACACCCCCATCCTGGAGGGGCTCAAACAGTCCCCGGATCGCTTCCCCGTCCACCCCTACGAGGCCGGCACCTGGGGACCGGCGGCATCGGACGAGTTGCTGGCCCGTGACGGTCTGCTCTGGCGCCGCCCCTGATTCCCACGCCTCTCCCCTCAGCCCCGCCCCGCTTTGCCATGGTTCCCCAGTTCACCCTGCAAGCCCCCCTCAAGCTGTCGCCCCATGCGGTGATCGACCACCTGAAGCAGCTTTGGGAGCATCCGGAAGAGGGCGCCAACAGCTCTGCCACCTTTACCCTGGTGGTGTGGGAACCGGCCTGGCTGGAGCAGCACCTGTCCCGCCTCGGCCTGCTGGAGGATGCGGTCATGGGGATGCAACGCCCTTGTCTGATGGATGCGGCCCGTCGCGCCATTGGCGCCTACGGTCTCCCCACCGCCACCGCGCCCCTCTCCAACACTCTGGCCCAGGCGCTGGCCGCCCAACCCGGGGAAAACGGAGCCTACGACGATCTGCGGGGCCAGGCCATTGAAAGCAGCATCAGCGAACTCCAGCCCCACCGCATGATCACCCTGGCCCCCACCCTTGACGGGGAGCAGGCCCTGGATGCCCTGGTGGCCGCCTATTGCTCTCTGCCGGAGGAGAACAGTGGGGGCGGCAGTGTGTGCGGGGACGTGCTGGTGCTCCGTGGCGGGGTGGCGTCCATTGCCGCGGAACTGGACCTGCTGCCCCGATTGATCCCCCCTCAGTTGCCCTGCTGGGTGCTCTGGGAAGGGGCCCTCGGGGAGCACATGGACATCTTTGAACGGCTGGCGCCGGCGCCGCGACGGCTGATCGTGGATACCGCCCTGGGGGAAACCGGGCCCTCCCTCAGGATTCTGGCCCAGCGCATTGCCGCCGGTCAGGCGGTCTCCGATCTGAACTGGTACCGCCTCGGGGGTTGGCGGGAATCCCTGGCCATGGCCTTTGACGCCCAGGACCGCCGCACCGCCCTCAGCCATGTGGCGCAGGTGGATATCGACGTGGAGGGGGACCAGTTGTGCCAAGGGCTGCTGCTGGCCGCCTGGATCGCCGGTCGTCTTCAGTGGTCGCTGCAAACAGGCCGCCAGCAGCAACGGGACAGCAGCGTCTATCGCTTCCGGCGCCCGGACGGGGTCATGGCGGATCTGCGCCTGGTGTCGGTTCCCGTGGGCTTCCCCAAACCCCATGCCGGCTCCGTTCTGGGCCTGCGCCTGTTGTGTCAACCCCCCGACAGTCGGGAACTCTGCGTGGTGCTCTGCGGAGAAGCCAGCGGCTGCATGCGGCTGGAGGGGGGGGACATTTCGTCCCGGGACCTGGTGGAAGAAATCGTCCCGCTGATCGAGGGGTCGCTGGAGGTGCAGGAAACCCGTGTCCTCACCGGCGGCCACGACACCACCAATCCCCTGCTGGCCACCACGGCTCAACTGGCGGACCGGATGCTGGCGGCGGCCAGCCAGGCCTGATCACTGCGCTCACTCCTTGGGCCTCATCATCGCCGCACCCCGGAGCGGCTCCGGCAAAACCCTCCTGAGTCTCTGCTTGACGGCGGCTCTGCGCCAGCGGGGCCTCACAGTGCAAACCTTCAAAACGGGGCCGGACTACCTGGATTCCCAACTGCTGGGGGCCCTCAGCGGCCGCCCCTGCCGCAACCTGGATCCCCTCCTCTGTGGGGAACCATGGCTGCGGGCGGCGTTCCGCCACTGGGGGGGCGCCGCGGACGCCTGCCTGGTGGAGGGGGTCATGGGCCTGTATGACGGCCTCGGCCCCAGTCAGGAGGCCAGCACCGCCCACGTAGCCCGCCTGCTCAATCTCCCCCTGCTGTTTGTTGTGGATGCCGCCCGTCAGGGAGCCTCCATCCGCGCCCTGGTGGCGGGCTTCCGGGATCAGGCCCCCGAGTTGCCGTGGTGCGGAGTGGTGCTCAACGGCGTGGGCAGCCAACGGCACCGGCAATTGCTGACCGCGGCCCTGGAGTCGACGGGTCTGCCGGTGCTGGGTGTGCTGCCCCGCACCGGGGCCATGGCGCTACCCTCGCGCCACCTGGGGCTCCTGCCGCCAGCGGAAATCCACCACTTCCAGGCCCGCTGCCAGCAGTTGGCGGTCATGGCGCTGCGCCAGCTTGACGTGGACCGTCTTCTGCCCCACCTGCAAGCCAGCAGCGGCGGCCCCGGACCATCCCCCTTCCTGGCCGTCAGCCCCACGGATGCCCCGCCGCCGGCTGGAGCCCCCGGTCCCCTGCTGGCCATTGCCCAGGATCAGGCCTTCTGCTTCCTCTACCCCGAGCAGCGGGAGTGGCTGGAGTACTACGGGGCGCGAACCCGGGGCTGGTCGCCGCTGGCGGATCAACCCCTGCCCCAGGGGACGGCAGGGTTGGTGTTGCCGGGGGGCTATCCCGAACTCCACGGCGCCACCCTGGCCCAGGCCACCCGCAGCCTGGGGGCATTGCGGGCGGCCCATGGCCGTGGCCTGCCCATCTATGCCGAGTGCGGCGGGATGTTGCTGTTACTGCACACCCTCCATGATCCGGACAACAGGCCCTGGCCCATGGCGGGCATTCTCCCCGGCGCCGCATGCCGTGGCGCCTTCCAGTTGGGTTACCGCAGGGCAGTGGCCTGGGGCGCCAGTCCCGTGGTGCATCCCCATGAGCAGATGGTGGGGCATGAGTTCCACCACTGGCAGGTGGCGCCGGCGCCGGCAGGCGCCCCCCAGGATCCGGGCGTCAAACCCGCCCCGCCTCTGCACCCCCTCTGGCAACTGAGCGGATGGGGTGTCCCCACCCGCAGGGAGGGCCTGGCCCACGGCAGGCTCCATGCAAGCTGGCTGCATCTCCACTGGAGCGGCTGTCCCCAGGCGCCCCGAAGGCTGGCGGCTGCGGCCCGCCGTGTTCAGGCGTCCTGTGGCCGCAGGCGCCGCAACAGCCCCAGGGCATAACGGCCCCATGTGCGGCTGCAGTGGCTGGAACCCGTTGTGGTGGTGATCTTCGTTATGGCTCTGGTGACGGCACTGGTTACGGCCTTGATCATGGTCCTCATGGGTGAACTCAATTCCATCGAGGCGGAGATCCAGGCCAGCGAGGCCAGGACCCGTGAAGAAATTCGGGCCAGCGAGGCCAGGCAGGACAAGCGCTCTGACGAGCTTAAAGCCGAGATCAAAGCCATCAACGACCTGCTGCTGGACACCCTGCTGGCGGACCAAGCCCGAGATGCTCAGCGGGCATCCATCGCTGACCCCACTCCCGCGCAAGAGGAAGCTGGCTAACCCCGGTTCCAGATAAAGCCAGCACGGGGAACTGTCACTCCCACGTACGCCACCCCACTAAACTATGGGAACGATTGGGCATGACAGCCCCGCGTATTGAGCAATGACCTCCAGCCCACCAACCCCCAAGCTCTCCCCCACAACGGAGCAGCGGCCACCGACCCAGGGGATGCCAACTTCGACCGTGGCGCCCCCGTCCCTGTCATGGCGGCAGCGGTGGCTGGAACCCATTGTGGTAGTGACTGTGGTCACGGCTGTGGTGGCGGCGCTGGTTACGGCCTTGACCATGGTCCTTATGGGTGAACTCAATTCCATCAAGGTTGAAATCCATGCGGTCCGAGGGGAGATTCGGGCCAGCGAGATCAGGACCCATGAAGAAATTCGGGCCAGTGAGGACAGGACCCATGAAGAGATCCAGGCCAGCGACGCCAGGACCCATGAAGAAATCCAGGTGGTCCGAGGGGAGATTCGGGCCAGCGAGATCAGGACCCATGAAGAAATTCGGGCCAGTGAGGACAGGACCCATGAAGAGATCCAGGAGGTCCGAGGGGAGATCCAGG
>NZ_JENA01000098.1 GCF_000586015.1 Candidatus Synechococcus spongiarum SH4
TCCGGCGGCGGCGGCGATCTGGACGACGTGGGCTTCACCATGGAGGAGTTCACGGCGCTGCTGAGTCAATACGACTACCACTTCAATCCCGGTGACGTGGTGAGTGGCACCGTTTTCAATCTGGAGCCCAAGGGGAGCCTGATTGATATTGGCGCCAAAACCGCGGCGTTCATGTCCCTCCAGGAAGCCTCGATCAACCGGGTGGAGGATCTGGAGGACGTGCTCCAACCGGGGGATGTGCGGGAGTTCTTCATCCTTTCCGAGGAGAACGAAGACGGCCAGTTGATGCTGTCCATCCGGCGAATTGAATACCAGATGGCCTGGGAGCGGGTCCGGCAACTCCAGAAGGAAGACGCCACCATCTACAGCGAAGTCTTTGCCACCAACCGCGGTGGCGCCCTGGTGCGGGTGGAGGGCCTGCGGGGCTTTATCCCCGGCAGCCACATCAGCACCCGCAAACCCAAGGAGGAGCTGGTGGAAGAGGTGCTCCCCCTCAAATTCCTTGAGGTGGACGAAGAACGCAACCGCCTGGTGCTCAGCCACCGCCGCGCCCTGGTGGAGCGCAAGATGAACCGCTTGGAAGTAGGCGAAGTGGTGGTGGGCAACGTGCGGGGCATCAAGCCCTACGGCGCCTTTATCGATATCGGTGGCGTGAGCGGACTGCTGCACATCTCCGAGATCAGCCACGAGCACATTGAGACGTCCCACGCCGTCCTCAACGTGGGTGACCAACTGAAGGTGATGATTATTGACCTGGACGCGGAGCGTGGCCGCATCTCCCTGTCCACCAAAGCGTTGGAGCCGGAGCCGGGGGACATGCTGACCAATCCTCAGAAGGTGTTTGACCGGGCCGAGGAAATGGCTGCGCTCTACAAGCAGATGCTGGAAGAGCAGGTGGAAGGTGAACCCGTGGCCCTGGGCGCCGAGACGGTCTATGAAAGCTGAAGGCCTGGAGCAAGTCGTCCACACCCCGCCACCATGGCCTGGCTGCAGATTGGTCCCCGGCGCTTCGGCCCGCTGCAGGCCATTCTTTTTGACAAAGACGGCACCCTCGCCAACAGCGAAGCCTTTCTCATGGCCCTGGCCGAGGCCCGCCTTGCCACAACTCTGCAACAGGTTCCTGCGGGGCTGCGTCCCCAGCTTACGGGTCTCCTGCAGCGGGCCTACGGGCTCTCGACGGACCAGGGGACGCCGGGGCTGGATCCTGGTGGAGCCACGGCCGTGGCCAGCGCCGGCCACAACCTCATCAGCACGGCCACCTGTCTGGCCCAGGTGGGCCTGAGCTGGAGCGAGGCCCTGGCCACGGCCCAGACCGTCCATGGCCAGCCCTGGGATAACCATCTCTCCCGGGCAGAACTCACCCCACCGTTGTCCGGTGTGCGGCAGTTGTTGGATCGTGTCCAGGATCTGGACTTGCCCTGCGGCATCATCAGCGGGGATTGCCGCCAGGGCATTGAGGATTTTCTACGGCACTGGGGCTTGTTCGGCGCCATCACAGCCTTCCGCGGCTCGGACCAGGCGCCCGCCAAACCGGCGGCCCAAGCGGCCCTTCATCTCTGCCGTGATCTTGGCGTCGACCCGCGGCACTGTCTCCTGTGCGGTGATTCGGGCCAGGACCTGGCCATGGCCCGGGCCGCAGGGGTTGGCGTGGTGGTGGGGTACACCGGCGGCTGGCGGAACCTGCCCCAGCTTCACGGCTTTGACGCCTTGGTGGCAGACTGGGGCGCTGTGACGCTCATGGCCAGCACGTAAAATTCCCCTGGCCCCATCCCCTCTTCTGCTGTGATGGTGTGTCGCCGCCCTTAGCCCGGATCTCCCCATGGCCCGCTATGTGTTCACCTCGGAATCGGTCACTGAGGGCCATCCCGACAAGATCTGCGACCAGGTGAGCGACGCTGTGCTTGATGCCTTGCTCAGCGCCGATCCCAACAGTCGTGTGGCCTGTGAGACGGTTGTGAACACGGGCCTTTGCCTGGTGACAGGTGAGGTCAGAACCAAGGCTCACGTTGATATTCCCGCCATTGTGCGGCGGGTCATTGCCGATATTGGCTATACCGGCGCCCGGGCCGGTGGTTTTGATGCCCATAGCTGCGCCGTGCTGGTGGCCCTGGACCAGCAGTCCCCCGACATTGCCCAGGGGGTGGATGAAGCGGTGGACCACGACGGAGATCCGCTGGATCTGGTGGGGGCCGGTGACCAGGGCATCATGTTCGGCTACGCCTGCAACGAAACCCCGGAGTTGATGCCCTTGCCCATCAGCCTGGCCCATCGTTTGGCGTTGCAGTTGGCCCATGTTCGCAAAACCGGCGCGCTGGACTATCTCCTGCCCGACGGCAAGACCCAGGTGAGTGTGGTCTACGACGATGACCAGCCGGTAGCCATTGACACCATCCTCATCTCCGCCCAGCACACTGCCGAGGTGGCCGGCCTCCGCCAGGCCCAAGCCGTTCGCCAGCACATCCGGGAAGATCTCTGGCGCCATGTGGTTGTGCCGGCCACCGCCGATCTGGCGCTCAAGCCGGAGCGGAGCGCCACCCAGTTCCTGGTGAATCCCACCGGTCAATTTGTGGTGGGTGGCCCCCAGGGGGATGCCGGCCTCACCGGCCGCAAGATCATTGTTGATACCTACGGAGGCTATGCCCGCCACGGGGGCGGCGCCTTCTCCGGCAAAGACCCCACCAAGGTGGATCGCTCCGCGGCCTATGCCGCCCGTTTTGTGGCCAAGGCCATCGTCGCGGCGGACCTGGCCCGGCGGGTGGAGGTGCAGCTTAGCTACGCCATTGGCCGGGCCCGCCCCGTGTCCATCCTGGTGGACACCTTCGGCACCGGCCGGCTGGACAACGGGCAGTTGATCGACCTGGTTCACCAGCACGTTGACCTGCGGCCGGCGGCCATTATCCAGAACTTCGGCCTGTCCACCATCTGCGCTGAACGGGGCGGTCGTTTTTATCAGCACACCGCCGCCTATGGCCATTTCGGCCGCAGGGACCTTCAGGCCCCCTGGGAAGACGTGACCGCCATGGCCGACACCCTGCGGCAGATGGCGCAGTCCTCCTGACAGCCAGGGCTCAAGCCGTCATGGGTGGGACCACGGAGTCCAGGGGATACAAACCCCGCCCTTCGGACTTCCTGTGGTTGCAGTGGATTGAGATACGGGGGAATGCCCCTTCCCGTCAGAAGAGGAAGGAGGACACTACCGCCAGAGCGATCCCCAGAACAGAGGCCTTCACCACGTCGACGGCGCCGCCGGCCAGGGAGAAGTTGAGCCCGACGGAATGATCCACAGGAGTGTCCGGTGGGGCGCTTTCCTGCCGTTCCCCTTCGAGGGTGATTTCCCACGATTCCCCCTGCCCCTGCCCCTGCCCCTGCCCCTGCTCCGAGTATGGCGCCAGGGACCAGAGGAGGCCGTAGCTCTTGCTCTCCGGGGAGAAGGCCACTGCCATCCCTGGGGTGAGAGTGAGGCGGTCGTTGTGGAAGGGGAAGCCGTAGGCCATCTGCGCCTCGAACTGCTGCCCGCTGCCGCCGGGTGCATCCAACCCCTGGATGACAGTCGGATTGAGCAGGGCGTCCATCCCCCCCGAGGCGCTGGCGCCCATGGTGTGCCCCATGGACAGGGAAGGGCCACGGTTGCTGGGGGACGGGTCCCATGCGAAGGAGAGGGCCAGGCCCTGCTGGCGGAACTCCTCCTCCGTGTGGGTCAAGAGGGTACGCCCCCTCACCTTGCCCCTGATGCCCCGCTGGGGATCCTCCCACCCCAGAGCGGCGCCCACTTCCACCCCATAGCCGGTTTCCGCATCACCGCTGTCCTGCCGTAGACCCACCTCCAACGAGGGCAGCAACGCGGCGCCCCCTTCCAGTGGTATCGGCCTTGTGGCCTCCAGCCCCAACCGCAGCCGGGAGATGGTGGTCGCAGAAGACTTCAATCCCTTCACTTCTGCCGAGGTGGTCTTCACCACCAGGGCATCTGCCGTGGTGGTGAGGCTCAGCCCGTCAGCACCACCATCCAGCACCACCCCATCCAGACTCACCGCCCCCATCACCAGGTTGGTGTCCGTGTTCAGTTCTTCCTCCCCGTCATCCCCCTGTGGCTTCAGGGTAAGGTTGCCGCTGCCGTAGCCACCTATGGCCCAGATGCCCAATCGGGACGTGAGGGCATAGCGACCATAGGGGAATAACCCCACCATGGTGGCGCTGATGCTGCCGTCGTCTCCGCTATCCCCCGCGCCTTCGTAGCCGCCGTTGCTCCAGGAGTTGGACAGGGCAGCACCGGCCTGCCACCGCCCCGCGCTCCAATCCGCACCCAACAGCAACGTGCTCACGTTCCCACTCAGGGAGAGATCCTCCTCCCGACCGCTGAAGGAGGAGACGGCGCCCTGCCCCCAGAAGGCCAACCCTTCCCCTCCTGCTGCGCCATCCCCTTCTGCAACTACCGGTGTGAAGCTGAAGGAGGAGTCCGCCACCAACTGCTCACCGCTCACACTCTCGAAGCCCAACAGCTTGGAGAGCGCCCCTTCGTTCTCCGCCAACGGCGGCCCGCTGGTGAGGCTTTCCCCCGCCACCGTCAGGTTCAGCCCATCCCCGGGTGGGGCGCTGAAGCGCCCCCGCACCGCATCCACCACCTGTTGCGACACCGTGCGGCCAAAACGCCCCAGCCACGCAGCAGGGATGGGGTCGCTGTTGCGGATCGTTCCCACGCCCACACCGTCCGTTATGCCAACACCCGAGTAATAGACCTGCGAGATGTAGAGCTCGAAAGTCTCGCCGTCGTCGTCATGCACGTCGTTCACCGTGCTCACATACACCGTCTTCTCCGTCTCGCCAGGATTGAAGGTCACAAGATCAAAGTTATCAAGACCGATTCCGCTTTGCAGAGAGAAGTCCTTGCCTTGCCGCGCCGATACCGGGCTGCTCTCCCTGGTCTTCACCCCGATAATTACCCTCTTGTCATGGGGGCGGGACAGGCGAATGGGAAACGCCATCACCTCTCCCTCCTGGGCACTGGCATCACCCACCGAGAGCATCGGCTTCGTTGACACTGACACGTCGTTATCCGCCACCGTCACACTGGCAGTAGCAGTGCTCCCCACCGTGTAGCCCGTCCCGGCAGTGACCGTCGCCGCAATAGCGCCGTCCGCCTCATCCACGTCATCATCCTCCGTTGCCACGGTGAAGTCCACTGTCCCACCCGTCCCGATGGTCACCGTGCGGGCGCCCGTTGCGCCAGCACTGGCGAAGCTGCCGCTCTCCGTTACACTCACCGTCACCGCCAAGTCGGCAGCCGGGGCTGGATTGGCCGTCAGCGTGAAGACCACTTCTCCACCCTCCGTCACAGAAGAGCCACCACTAATGCTCACCGTTGGTTGCACTGACGGTTGCACTGGTGGCTGGGCAGCGGCTTCCAACGCCGTCAATGCCGTCACCACCGGCTCCCACCGCGTCCAGCCCTTATCCGCATAGGTCTGCGCCTCAGTGGCGGTCATGGGGGTGAGATCGGCAAAGGCCGCATCGGTCTCACCCAATGCCTTCAATACCCGCTGCCAGCGCTTCACGTGCTCCTCCCCATTGAGCATCTCCCCTACATAGCCCCGCACATCAGCAATCAGGTCGGCATAGGGGTTGGTATTCGTGCTGTCCTGCTGCTGTGTGGTCACGTCGTCATCCGTGATGGCGACTGTCTGGGAAGACAGCGCACCCACGGTGTAGCCCGCACCAGTCTCCAAGGTGAGCGTCACCGAACCGTCATCCTCGTCCACTTCGTCGTCCGTGGTGGATAGCGCCAGGG
>NZ_JENA01000099.1 GCF_000586015.1 Candidatus Synechococcus spongiarum SH4
CCATGGCCCGCAGGCTTGGAACTCTGCCACAAGATGCCACAAGGTGGGTACACCGCAGCCCACTTCCCTGCCGGTGCAGGCAGGCTGGGAACCGGGAGACCCCGCACGCCCCTTGCCCCATCCCCGATCCCCGTCTCAAGCCGGCCCCCCGGCGCTTCCGGAGGGGGAACAGACCGTTACGTCAACGCCTCCGGGATATCGCTCCGGCTTCGTGGCCCTGATTGGGCGCCCCAACGTGGGCAAATCCACCCTGCTCAACCAGTTGGTGGGCCACAAGGTGGCCATCACCTCCCCTGTGGCCCAGACAACCCGCAACCGGCTGCGGGGCATCCTGACCCGACCCACGGCCCAGTTGGTGCTGCTGGACACCCCCGGCATTCACAAGCCCCACCACCTGCTGGGGGAGCGCCTGGTCAAGGTGGCCCGTTCCACCATTGGTGAAGTGGACGTGGTGTTACTGCTCATGGACGGCAGCACGCCACCCGGTCAGGGGGATGCCTACATCACCCAACTGCTGCGCCATTGCGCCGCCCCGTTGGTGGTGGGTCTCAACAAGCAGGACCTGGTTCCCCCCAGGCGGGCCGCCCAATTGCAGCGTAGCTACCGGGGCCTGGTGGGGGATTGTCCGTTCTTTGGCTTCAGCGCCTTGCATGGGGACGGCTGTGAGCAGTTGGTGGAGGGTCTGAGCCAACGTCTACCGGAGGGACCCCACCTTTACCCGCCCCATGCGGTCAGTGATCAGCCGGAGCGCCTGTTGCTGGCGGAGCAGATCCGCGAACAGGTGTTGCATCTGACCCGGGAAGAGGTGCCCCACAGCGTGGCTGTGCGCATTGAGGACGTCCGGGAAGAGCGTCACTGCACCCGCATCGCCGCTGTGGTGCTGGTGGAGCGGAGCAGCCAGAAGGGGATCCTCATCGGCAAGGGGGGCGCCATGCTGAAAGCCATCGGCACTGCCGCCCGGTTGCAGATGCAGACCTTGATTGCCGGCCCGGTTCACCTGGAGTTGTTTGTCAAGGTGTCTCCCCACTGGCGCCGTCACCCGGGACGGCTGGCTGAGCTGGGTTACGGCAATGGGTGAGGATGGAAGGCGAATCCCGCCAAACAGTGTTGTGCCCGCCCCAAGCCCCGCCCCCGCTCCCTTCCAACCACCCGCCACGGTGGAGGAGTTGCTGGAGCGTTGCGCCGGCCGCTGGCTGAGCTTACGCACCCTGGTGACCGTCAGCCGGGAGGAAGAAGGCTGGGACCGGAGCGAATCCGCCCAGTTGGCGTTCAGTTGGCAGCCGGCGGAGCCGGGGCCTGATCTGGGGGTATTGCGCCTCCACAGCCCCCGGCAGCCGGATTTCCAACTGCACATGATGGGGGCGGCCCAGGATCGGGAAGGGGATTTTGCGGACAGCGACGGCCGCCGTGGACGCTGGCGGTTTGATCGGGATCATGTTCTGCGCCTCGCCTGGTGCAGCGGGGATCGGCAGTTTGAGGAGCGCGTCTGGTTCAGCAAGGCCAACCTGCGCCTCCGCAGCCGCACCGTCTCCTGCAAAAGCGACCCGTCAGCAGTGCAGGCCTGCGCTTTCTACTCTGAGATCCGCCGTCTGCAGAGTTGATGGATGAGGGGCAACCACAGGCGCCCCTGCGGCTGGACGTGGTCAGCCTGTTTCCCCAGGCCTTCCACATGCTGTACGGGCTGGGTGTCATCGGGCGGGCCTTCGCGGCGGGTCTGGCGGAGCTTTACATCCACAATCCCCGGGATTTCGCCCCCGGTCCGCACCACAAGGTGGACGACAGTCCCTACGGCGGCGGAGCGGGCATGGTGCTCAAGCCCGAGCCCGTCTTTGCCGCGGTGGAGTCGATTCCCGTGGGTCACGGTCGCCGGGTGCTGCTCATGTGTCCCCAGGGCCGCCCCTTTTGCCAGGCCGACGCTCAACGCCTCGCCGCCAACCACGACCAACTGGTGATTGTCTGTGGCCACTACGAGGGCATCGATGAACGCATCCGCTCCCTGGCGGATGAGGAGTTGTGTGTGGGGGACGTGGTGCTCACCGGTGGGGAAATCCCCGCCATGGCGGTGATCAACGGGGTGCTGCGACTGCGACGGGGCACCGTGGGACGGGCTGAATCCCTCCGGCAGGAAAGTTTCTGCCAGGGTTTGCTGGAGTACCCCCACTACACCCGGCCCCGGGTGTTCCGGGGGATGGAGGCGCCCGGGGTGTTGTGTAGCGGCGATCACGGCGCCATTGCCCGTTGGCGCCAGGACCAGCGGGAACAGCGCACCCGCCGCCGCCGCCCCGAATTGCTACGGCCCCAGCCGGAACCATGACACCATGACCCTGTCCAGCGGCAGCCCATGAACCTTCGCATCGGTCATGGTTACGACATTCATCGCCTGGTGGCGGGACGCCCCCTGATCCTGGGGGGCGTGACCATCGACCATCCCCTTGGTCTGGACGGCCACAGTGATGCGGACGTACTGGTCCATGCCGTGATGGATGCCCTCCTGGGGGCATTGGCCCTGGGGGACATCGGTCGCTATTTCCCCCCCGAGGATCCCCGCTGGCGGGGCGCCAACAGCCTGGCGTTGCTGGAACAGGTGGGGTTGCTGGTGCGGGAGAAGGGCTGGCGGGTGGTGAACGTGGACACCGTGGTGGTGGCTGAACGCCCCCGTCTGCGGCCCCATGTTGCCGCCATGGCCGCCAACATGGCCACCCGGTTGGGCCTCACCCCGGACCAAGTGGGCGTGAAAGCCACCACCAATGAAAAGCTTGGACCGGAGGGTCGCGAGGAGGGGATGTCCTGCTCCGCCGTGGCGCTTCTGATCCGGGAACCATTCCCTTGACCGCCATGACCCATGGGGACAGGAACCTGAACCTGGATCTGGACCGCCGCCGCCGTCTGGGCATGGTGGAAGCGGTCTGGGGAGCGGACAAGACGGTGGAGCAGATTCTGGCGGCTGCCCGCCGCTTTGCCGCCGCCGGCCAACCCCTGCTGGTGACCCGGGTGGAGGAGGCCAAAGCCGGGGCCGTGCGCCAGCAACTCCCCCAACTGTGTTACCACCCCCAGGCCCGCTGCCTCACCATGGGTTCCCTGCCCGCCAGTCCATGGCAGCGGCTGGCCATCCTCACCGGGGGCAGCAGTGATCTACCCGTGGCCGCGGAGGCGTCCATCGCCCTGGCCTGCCATGGGGTGGAGGGGGAGTTGATCGCCGATGTGGGGGTGGCGGGTCTGCATCGCCTCATGGCCCGGCTGGACCACCTGGCCCGGTTTCCGGTTCTGATTGTCTGCGCCGGAATGGAAGGCTCGCTGCCCACGGTGGTGGCCGGTCTCCTGCCCCAACCCATTATTGCCGTGCCTGTATCCGTGGGGTACGGGGTGAGCGCCGGCGGCCATGCGGCCATGGAGGGGATGCTGGCCAGTTGCGCCCCCGGCCTCTGTGTGGTGAATATCGACAACGGCTACGGCGCCGCCATGGCGGCCCTCCGCATCCTGCGCATCCTGCGCATGGACATGGATTGATCCATGGGGGAATGCCCCCCTTCCGTGTTCAGGCGGCCCAGTTCAGGTCGTCCAGCACGGCGCCGCAGGTGGGAAAAACGGTCCGGAACACGGCCTGGGCCTGGTGGGCGACGGCCCGGTGTTCCGCTTGCGTGCCGGGTTGGCTCCGCAGGGCGATGTAGTGGATCCAGCTTCGGCAGTTGCCGGTCATGTAGAGGGTGGTGGTGGTGGCCTGGGGCAGCACGGCGCGGGCGCACTCCCTGGCCACCCCTGCGGCCAGCAACTGGCGATAGAGGTGGTGGGCGGCATCAAGCTGGGCGGCAATCCTGGCTTGCCAATGGCGCACCACGTCGGGGGGCAGTGTATCCAGGGATGCCTGGCGGTCTTTCGGGTGGGGACTGCGAAGCTGGGGCATGGCCCATTCCACGGGCGCCTGCTCCTCCCCTGCATAACGGCGGGAAAGCTGTTGGAAGCAAAAGCTGCGATGCCGCAGGATCTGGGTGGCGATGTCCAGGGTGGTGACGATCTCCAGGGTCATGGAGGCATGCTCGAACACGCTCCAGTGACCATGGCGGATGCAGTACCTCAACAGGCGGCCGTGGTCCGGGTTGGCCTGGTTGGCCGGATTGCTGACCCTGGCCACGTAGGCCATGAAGGCTTCAGGGTCGGGGGTGTGGCTTTGCAGCTTGACGCGGCATGGCGGCCCGGGCAGCGTCACCGCAAGATCCCCAGCGCCACCACCAGGACCGCAGTGGCAATGCCAAGGACAACGAAAATCCGTTCCCTGGGCTGAAGACGGATGCGGCGCCGCGAAGAAAACCTCCCCCCGGCCCGGGGCCTCTGCCCCCGGCGGGACCAGAACTCCTGGCTCAGTTGCCGTTCTCGATCCGTGACCACAACCGGACTGCCCGCAAGGGGAAGCGTGAACATGAACATCCAGCCTAAACCGTTCGCCGCTTATGGGTGGCCATACCGAGGCAACGGGCCACTGATACGGTCTTTTCATCACGACCACAGCCCTGCCCGTGGCCGGCCCCCTGAAGCCCGATCCCGCTGCCGCCCACACCAATCCGCCCGTTTCCCCTGACCATGCCCTCCTCGTTGACGGTGGCGTGGTGGTGGTGATGGACGAGGAAGGGACCGTCCTGGAGGGGGGCGCGGTGCTGATCGAGGGGGACCGCATCGCCGCCCTGCTGGAGCCGGATGCGCCCCGCCCTGCCCATGTTCCGGTCCTTGACGCAACGGGCCACCTGGTGATCCCGGGCCTGGTGAACACCCATGGCCACGCCGCCATGTCGCTGCTGCGGGGCCTGGCGGACGATCTACCGCTGATGACCTGGCTGGAAGCGTACATCTTCCCCGCCGAGGCGGCACTGGTGGCCCCCGATTTCGTCTATTGGGGCGCCTTGCTCTCCTCGGTGGAGATGCTGAAAAGCGGGACAACCACCTTCACGGATATGTACTACTTCCGTGACCAGATGGCCCAGGCCGCCATTGACGCGGGGATCCGGGCCGTGAGCGGTCCCCTGGTGGTGGGCTTCCCCACACCCGATTTCCCCACGCCGGAAGCCTCGCTGGCGGAAGCGGCGGCGTTCATGGAACGCTACCAGCACCACCCCACCCTGACGCCTTCCGTCAGCGCCCACGCCCTTTACACCACTCCCCTCCCTGTGGTGGAGGCCGCTTTCCGGTTGGCGGAGGCCCACGATGCCGTCTTCCAGATCCACGTTCTTGAAGACTCCTCCGAAGACGCCACCACCCGGGAATCCACCGGCATGGGGGTGGTGGAAGCTCTGGATTCCATCGGCGCCTTGAGACCCGGCACCGTGCTGGCCCATTCCATCCACCTGTCCGACAAGGACATGGAGCGCATCGCGGCGGGGGGCGCCGGCATTGCCCACAACCCCCAGAGCAACATGAAACTGGGCATCCCGAAGGCGGCCCCGGTGACAGGGGCGCTGGCGGCCGGCATCCCGGTGGGGTTGGGAACCGACGGCCCCGCCAGCAACAACAACCTGGACCTGTTCGACGAGATGAATGCCGCCGCCAAGATCCAGAAGTTCGCGTTGGGTGACCCAACCGCCCTCCCGGCGGAGACGGTTTTCCGCATGGCCACCATGGGGGGCGCCCGGGTGCTGAACCTGCAGGATGAAATCGGGTCCCTGGAGCCGGGCAAACGGGCCGATATTGTCCTGCTGGATCTGGAGCGCCCAGGGCTGACGCCCCTCTACCGGGTCTATTCCCA
>NZ_JENA01000100.1 GCF_000586015.1 Candidatus Synechococcus spongiarum SH4
AGGCCCTGACGCAGACGGCGGAAGGCCGATTCCTGCAAGGGGGTATCCAGAATGATGTTGCCCTTGTCCGGGCGGATGCGGGACACGCCGCAGCGTTTGGCCAGCAGCTTGAGTTCCATGAGTTGCAGCAGGGTCTGCACCGGCTCCGGCAGGGGACCGTAGCGATCACTCCACGCCGCCGCCAACGCCAGCAGCTCTTCCGGGCTCCGGCAATTGGCTGCAGCCCGGTAGGCGGCCATCTTCTCGTTGCCGTCCACAATCCACACCCCGGGCAGGAAGGCCGGCACCCGCAGATCCACCTGGGTGTCCTCCACCCGGGGGATGTCCTGCCCGCGGATTTCCGCCAGGCACTCCTGGAGCATCTCCATGTAAAGGTCAAAGCCGATGGCCTCCATCTGGCCCGATTGCTCCATCCCCAGCACGTTCCCCGCGCCCCGGATTTCCATATCCCGCATGGCCAACTGATAACCACTGCCCAGTTGGGCAAATTCCTGAATGGCCCGCAGCCGGGAACGGGCCGCGGGAGTGAGCTTCTCCTCATGGGGGTAGAAGAGCCAGGCGTGGGCCTGCACACCGCTGCGGCCCACCCGTCCCCGCAGTTGATAAAGCTGAGCCAGTCCGAAACAGTGGGCATCTTCCACCAGGATGGTGTTCACCCGGGGAATATCCAGGCCGGATTCCACAATGGTGGTGCAGACCAACAGGTCCGCCTCCCCGTCGTTGAACGCCAGCATAGTGGCCTCCAACCGGCCTTCATCCATCTGCCCATGGGCCACCAGCAGCCTCAGGCCAGGGGCCATGCGCTGCAACCTGGCCGCCACGTCGCCCATGCCCTCGATGCGGGGCGCCACGTAGAAAATCTGCCCGCCCCGGTCCAGTTCCTGGCGAATGGCGCTGCGCACCACTTCGTCATCCATGGGCAACAGGTGGGTCTTGATGGGCCGGCGCGAGGGGGGCGGGGTGGCAATGATGCTCATCTCCCGCATGGAGGACAGGCCCATGTACAGGGTGCGGGGGATGGGGGTGGCGCTGAGGGTGAGCACGTCCACGGCCTTGCGCAGGGTTTTGAGCCTTTCCTTCTGCCTGACGCCGAACCGTTGCTCCTCGTCCACCACCACCAGGCCCAGATCCTTGAACACCGTCCCTTTACTCAGCAGCAACTGGGTGCCCACCACCACGTCCAGGGCGCCGTCCGCCAACTGCCGGAGCAGTTCACGGCGTTCCGTGGCGGTGCGAAACCGATTCAGCAATCCCACCTTGACGGGGTAGGGGGCAAAGCGGTCCCGGATGGTGCGCCAGTGCTGCTGGGCCAGCACCGTAGTGGGGGCCATTAGGGCGCATTGCTTCCCGTCCGTGACGCACTTGAAGATGCCCCGCACCGCCACCTCGGTTTTGCCAAACCCCACGTCCCCGCAGATGAGACGGTCCATGGGGTGCGGCGCTTCCATGTCCTGCTTCACCTCGGCAATGGCCTTGAGTTGATCCGGGGTGGGGTCATAGGGGAACGACCCCTCCAGATCCGCCTGCCATGGCCCGTCGGCGGCGAAGGCATGGCCCCGGGCCTCCTGGCGCTCGGCATAGAGCTTCACCAGGTCCATGGCCACCCTGGCCACCGCCTTGCGGGCCCGTTCCTTGGCTTTCTTCCAGGCGCTGCCCCCCATGCGGTTCAACCTGGGGGGCTGCTCACTGTTGGCCCGGTAGCGGCCCAGGCTGCCCAGTTGATCCGCCGCAACCCGCAGCAGACCATCGGTGTACTGCACCACCAGGTAATCCCGGGGCTCGCCGCCGAGGCTGAGTTTTTCCAGCTTCAGGAAGCGGCCAATGCCATGGAGGCGATGCACCACGTAGTCCCCCGGCTGAAGTTTGCAGGGATCCACCGTGCGGCTGGCGGCCCGCTGGCGGCGGCGCACGTAGCCACCGGTGGCCAGGGACTGCTGGCCGAACATCTCCCGGTCGGTGAGCAGCATCACCTTCCAGGCCGGCAGGGCCACCCCCTCCAGTTCCGCCACCCCTTTGGCCTTCAGCACCACGGGCGTGTTCTGATCCAGCAGTCGGGCCACGGCTGGCCGATCCTGGGCATTGGGCACAAAGCGGCTGACGGCGTCGTGCTCCTCCAGCAGGGCCACGGTCCGGGAGGGTTGGGCGGAGAGCAGCCAGAGGTGGGTGCGCTGCCGCTGCTGGTCCCGCACCAGCTTGCCCAGCTTGCCGAACTGGTTGGGGAGGCAGGGCGCCGGCCGCGCCCCGAGGGAGACGTGGTGGGGATGGACCCCGGCCGTATCCAGTTCCGCCAGATCAAATCCCCCCCAGTGGTCCACCCGCTCCAGGCACGTGGTCATGGGCAGATGCAGGACGCCCCGCACCAGGGCCGCCGCCGCCGGGTCCATCCCGTCCTGCAGGCCCTCAAGGTGGCTGGCGGCATGGTCCACCCACTGCTGGCCGTGGGCCAGGCAACGGCGCCGTTCGTCCACCACCACAAGCCCATGGTCGGGCATGTAGTCCAGCAGGGTGGCGGGCTGGGAGAAAGCGGACCCCAACAGTCGCCCCAACCCCTTGGGTGTCCGGCCTTCCCCCAGTGACGCCAGCCCCTCATCCCCCAGCAGGGCCTGCAGCCCTGGCGGCATGGCGGTCCGCAATGGCTGGGCAATGAGGGGACCATAGCCCCTGGGGGTGAGCCAGAGTTGCTCAATGGTGTCCAGGGACCGTTGGCTGGCCGGGTCGAACTCCCGCAACTTGTCCAGTTCATCGCCAAAGAACTCCAGCCGCACGGGCAGTTCGGCGCTGACGGGATACACGTCCACAATGTCCCCCCGTCGACTCCAGGCGCCCTCCTGCTCCACGGTGTTGACCCGTTCGTAGCCCAACCGATCCAGGCGATGGGCCAGGGTGGTCAGATCGGTGGCGTGGCCGCGCCCCATGGTGAGACAACTGGCCTGCAGTACGGCCTTGGGGGGCAGATGGGGCTGCAGGGCCCGCTCACTGGCCACCACCACCGACGGCTCCTGGCTCCCCAGGAGTTCAGCCAGCACCTGAAGCTGGCCGTAGATGATCTCGCTGGTGGGATCCAGGCCCTCATAGGGTGTGGCTTCGCTGGTGGGATACAACAACACCGTGGGCCAGCCCATGGTGTCCAGCAGCGCGGTCCAGCGCCCCGCCTCCTCCATGGTGGGGGTGATCACCAATAGAGAACGCCCCTGCTGCCGGGCCAATGCACTGGTGACCAGCGCCCGCGCCACCCGCACGCCGCCACAGAGACACAGCCGTTGTCCCTGCTCCTGCCCCTGTCGGGTGCGCTGCGCCAGTTCAGTGGTCAGCGCAGCGTGTTGCAACTGATGCACCAGGGAGCCAAGGGGCATGGAAGGGGGAACAGCTCAACAGTGTCGATTCTGGCAAAGCTTCCCGCCCTTCGTTCAGTCACCCATTCGTCCCTGGCCTCGGGGCTGATGCTAAGGCATGGTCAAGAGGAAAAGCCTTGGAAAAAGCTCCCAGAGACTCGGTGGGAGCTTGTTGTGTCCTCTTGTGCCTCGTGTGAGGAGTGCCGAGTCACCTCACCTTGATTATGCACGCCGGAGACCGACTTGGGGGCAATGTGTGGTTTTATTTCCCAATCCTGGAGGGTTGGCGGCCATGGTGGGTGATTCCGGCGCCCCATCCCTTCAGGAAGTGGGTAGGCTTTGGCGTAAAGCACAGCATACGGGCTTGATGGAACCAGGCCACTCCGGGACAGACTCACCCTATGTGCGGCTCGGTGTCGACGACGATGCCAGTTTTGATGCCGTACAGGAAGCCAAAGCCGAGAAATTGGCGGCCTGTGGGGACGACCCGCAGGCCAGGGCCCGCATCGAAGCGGACTATGACGCTGTCCTTCTGGACCGGCTGAAGCAGCGTCAGGCGGGGAAGGTCAGCCAGGGGGCCGTCTCCGCTTCCCGGCAGGAAGCCAGGGCGGCATCCCCCTTGAAACAACTCAAGCTGCCGGCCCTGCCCCAACTGCCCATGGGTCGTTCCGTCAGCCCCCGTTCCCGCCCCGGGTGGTCCATGGAGTGGCCCCGGTTCGGCCTGGCGGCAGGGCAGCGGCTCTGGCTGCCCCTGTTGATCCATGGCGGGCTTTTGGCCTGGATTGCGTTGTTCAGCCCCCGCGCCAGCGCCCTCTCCTTGATTCTGGCCATGGGGACAGGGATCACCATCCTCAATCTGCTGTGGCGCCATGGTCGTTTTTTCAAGGCGGCCTTCTGGGGATTCGCCGGTCTGGCCGTGGGGCTGGGCATGGGGGCCCTGTTGACCCAGCCGCTGGCGGTGACGTCGCCGTTGCAGGAGTTGCAGACCAGCAGCACCCTGGCCCTGCTGGTCCAACTCCTGTTGGCCATCACTGTGGCTTGACGGTCCTCGCCGACAGGCCACGGATCACCTCCCGGAGATCGGCCCCACTGAAGCGGTAGACCTCTGCGCAGAAGTGGCAGGTCATTTCTGCGCCGCCGTCCTGGGCGATCATCTCCTCCAGTTCCTGGATACCCAGAAGTTGCAGGGCCCCACGGCAGCGAGATACCGTGCAACGGCAGTGAAAACCCACAGGCTGGGGCGCCGCAAGGGGTTGGGGATCCAGGGCGCCAAAGAGGGATTGGAGAAGGGCGGCCATATTGCCCCGGTGGGCCTCCAGTTGCCGGCTGAAGCCCTCCACGGCGGCGCATTCCCGCTCCAGAAGCTCCACCAGGGCGGGCTCACTGGCCGCCCTGGGCAACACCTGCGCCAGCACGCCACCGCTGCAGCGGATGCCCTTGCGGGTTATGCGTTCCCCCACAAACACTGCAGAAGGGGTCTGCTCCGAATGAAACAGGTAGGCGGCCAGGTCGTCCCCAATGCCCCCGCTCACCAGTTCCACGGTGCTTTGCCGTGGATCTCCGCTGCCCTCGTCCCGGGTGATCTGAAGATGCCCCCTGCCCACGGCGCGGGCCAGATCGAACCCGCCTCCAGGCGCCAACGCCAACTCCAGATCCGGCGCCTCCACGTAACCCCGCACGCCCCCATCGCGACCGGCATCCACGGTGAGGCCCCGCAGGGGACCCTGACACCGGATCCTCAAGCCGACCCGCGCCCGGGGTGTCTTCATGCTGCTGGCCAGCAGCAGGCCTCCGGCCATGGCCCGCCCCAGCAATGTTGTGGTGAGGTAGGACAAGCCATGGCGACGGCAGGCATAGCGGGTGGAGACCGTGGTCTCCACCGCCACCATCCGGATGCCGCCGCCAGCAGCCACGGCGCGAAGAATCTGGTCGGCCACGGCAGCAGTGGATCCACACAGGCTTGATGGTAATGGCCGGTTCCCCTAACAGGGTTCCAGCGCCCCGTCCTGCAGTTGCCAGCAGCGGGGTTCGATGGGGGCAAACAGTCCGGGCTCATGGGTCACCACCACCAGCACCCGCCCTGTCCGAAGCTGGCCCAGCAATTCCAGAAGACTGTCCCGCGCCGACCCGTCCAGGCCGGCGGTGGGCTCGTCCAGCAGCAGCACCTGGGGATCCCTCAGCAACTGCACCGCCAGGGCCAGACGCCGCTGCTGGCCGCCACTCAAGCGCTCCGGCGGCTGCTTGGAGGAGACATGGGTCAACCCCACCTGGGTCAAAACAGCGCCGAGGCGTTCTTCCGTCAGGCGGCGCTGGCCCAGTTGCAATTCCTGGCCCA